>CANNUR010000067.1 GCA_947523045.1 uncultured Prosthecobacter sp. | reverse complement strand
CCCCTGCTCCTGGGCCTTCCGCAGTTCCGGTTTCCAATCGAAGGTGTCGAGGTGGCTGGGGCCGCCCTGCATGAACAGGAAGATCACGCGCTTGGCGCGCGGCGCGAAATGCGGCGGTTTGGGGGCGAGGGGATGGATCGTCTTGGCGGGTGCCGCCGCCTGCGCCCACTGCGAGTGCAGGGCGTTGAAGGCCAGCCAGCCGAAGCCTGCGCCGGTGGATTGGAGAAGCGTGCGGCGGGTGGTCATGGGGCTTAATTCCAAGCAAGTTCAAAAGACATAGCGAAACTCCGCCGTTCCCAGGAGAGCCTGCGTCAGCGTTTGGGGATCCAGTTCTCTCGCGTCTGCGCTTTCCTCAGGGGTGGGCTCGCGGCCGAGAATGAGCCTGTAGATGGCGTTAGTGTCGTTTCTGGCCTTGTCAGCGATGCTGGCGGCGATGTCGGCGACGAAGGGGTTGTTGAGGAAGAACAGGGCCTGTTGGGGTGAGGTGGTGACCTCGCGCCGGCCCTGGATCTGGGTGGGGCCGGGGAAGTCGAAGGTGCTGAAGAGTTCGGGTAGGTTGTCGCGCACCACCGGCAGGTAGATCGTGCGATACGGCTCCCCGATGCCGAGCAGGCCGCGGGTGACGCCATGACGGCCCTTGCCGCCGGTGCCGGCGACCTGGATGCCTGCGGGGCGGTCGAAGCGGAGTTGACCGGCGAGCTGCAGCAAAGTGTCGCGCAGGGGTTCGAGTTCGAGGCGCTTGGGGTTTTGGCGCCAGCGCAGTTGGTTGCCCGCATCGGGATGCCCGGGTTTGCCCGTGCTGGCGAGTCTGTAGGTCCGGCTTAGCATCATCTCGCGGATCATTAGCTTCACGCTCCAGCCCTTCGTGACGAACCGGATGGCGAGGTGGTCGAGCAGCTCAGGATGCGTGGGATCGGCACCGGTGTGGCCGAAGTCATCGGGTGTGCGCACGAGACCTTCGCCAAAGAGATGCTGCCAGAGGCGGTTGACCATGACGCGTGAGGTGAGCGGATGCGTGGGCTGCGTGAGCCATTGAGCGAATTCGAGGCGGCCGGAGCTCTGCGCGGGCACCTTTGGCATGGGCGGCAGGACGGGGAGCTTGATTTCTCCGCGCGGCGGGGCGTCGCCGCGGTCGTGCGGATCGCCGCCCATGGCGATCGCACAATCGCGCACCTCGCCGTCGATGACGCCCATGCAGAAGTGCGGATCGTGGTCGTAGCGGATGGTTTGCTTGGGATTGCCGAGCTCGCGGATGTCATCCATCGAGTGGATGCCTGCGGGCAGTTTTTGCGGCGGGCCGACCGCTTCATGGAGTTCGGTGGGCAGATCGACGAGGGCCTCGGGGCTGACGTAACCGCCGGCGACACCGTCGTTGCGGTTCGGCGTGCCGCTGAGTGTGCGACTGCTGTAGAAGATGCCGGCGAGCGCATAATAATCGCGCTGGCTGACCGGTTCGGTCTTGTGATCGTGGCAGCGCGCGCAGGCGAGGGTGAGGCCGAGGAAGGCGCGCGAGACGACGTCGATCTGGTCATCAACCTGATCGAGCCGGTGCTGCTCGTAGTCGCCCTCCTGGAGGTTCATGCTGCCGAGCGCCAGCAGGCCGGTGCCGACGATTTGATCGCGGCGCTGCAGCACGCTTGTGGCCGGCAGCAGATCACCGGCGATCTGCTCGGCGACGAATCGGTGGTAGGGTTTGTCCTCGTTGAAGGAGTCGATCACCCAGTCGCGGTAGCGGGCGGCGTACAGAAACGGCGCATTCCAGACACGGCCGACGCTGTCCGCGTAGCGAACGACATCGAGCCAGTGCCGCGCCCAGCGTTCGCCGAAGCGTTCGGACTGCAGGAAGGCATCGACGACCTTCGCGAAGGCGAGGTCATCGGGGGCGGGATCATTCAGGAAGGCTGCGATCTCGGCCTGCGACGGCGGCAGGCCGCGCAGGTCGAACGAGGCCCGGCGGATGAGCGTCGCGCGGGGGGCATCGCCGATGGGGCGAAGGTTCTCCTTTTCAAGGCGGGCGAGGATGAAGCGATCGAGATCGTCCCTGGGCCAGGAAGAGTCCCGCGGCGTTGGGATGGCCGGACGCCGGAGTGGCTGGTAGGACCAGGGGGCGGGGTTGGCCTCATCGCCGGCCTGCAGACCGGCGGCTGCCAGCAGGCTGATCCCGACCAGTTTGAAGAGGTGGTGCCGGAGATGCATCATGGCTGGTTTTCCCTGGTGCCGTGCGTTCAGTTCTGCGCCTTCAGCCAGGCACTGAGCGCCTGGACGTTCTGGACAAAATCGAGGCTGTAGATCACGCCGCCGGCAGGTTGGGTTTTTTTGCCGTTGGCGTCGCGCATCCAGCCGCGCTCGGCGTCGGTGACGGGCCAGGCGCCGTTGGCGGCCTGCTCCTTGAGGATCGTGGCGATGTCGGCCTCGGTAGGAGGCGCGGACCAGCGCTCCTTTTCCACGCGCGGGAAGACGACCGTTTCGCCGCGGGCGATGCGGCTGCCGGTGGCCTGCAGGGCATCGAGTTCGCTGTCCCAGACCCAGCCGTAGTTCGAAGAGGCTTTGGCGTCGGAGTAGGTCAGCTCAAAGCCCTTGCCGCCCGGGCCGCGCTCGAAGTAGAGCGGCTTGTTGGTGTGCAGCTCGTAGAAGCGGGCCAGCTTGTTGCCGGGCAGCAGCACGCTGCGCAGGTAGCTGATGGCCCTGGCGACCGGGGCGAGGTATTTTTTGTCGCCGGTGGCGGCGGCGAGTTTCAGCAGCGCCCACATGGCCGACTGGCTTTCGCGGCCGCTGATGGCAGTGGGCTCGAACTGGCGGCTCCACACGGGCTGCATGTCGGCATTGTACTGCTGCGCCCAGGCGGGCTGCGGGTCGGGCATCTGCGCGAGCAGGAGGAAGTCGCCGGCGCGTTTGGCCGCGTCGAGGCATTGGGCATCGCCGCGCAGATGCCAGGCGAGCAGCAGGGTTTCCATGAGGGTGGCGTGGGTGTTGTCGTTGAGCACGTAACAACCGGAAAAGTCCTTCGGCCACTGGCGCGGCCAGTCGGCGGGGTAGTTGCCGGGCTTGATGGGATACTTTTCGACGGGCGGCGGGAAGGAGGGCGCGTCGTCGAAATTCGCGCTCCAGCCGCCGGCGGGGTACTGCGTGAGCAGGATGGTCTGCAGGGCGAAATCAGCGGCGTCTTGGATCTCGGCGTCCTTGCCGCCGAGCGCGTGATCGACGCGCACCAGCAGTCTCGTGGCGGCCTGCGAGACGTCGTCGTCAAAGGTGGAGTAGTTCTTCTTGTCCTGGCGCCGCCAGTGGTGCCAGCCGGCCTCGCGTGTGGCGGTCTGGGGACGGGGGATGAGTTTTCCATCCGCCTCGCGGCGATACAGCTTCGAGGCGCGGCCCGCGGCATCGAAGTGTCCCGAGTAATCCCAGCCGCCCGAGGCGAGTTGGGTGCGCGCCAGGCAGCGGGCCGCGTCGACGGCGGCCTGTAGGCAGGTTTCGTCCTTGGTGGCCTCGTAGGCATCGAGCATGGCCATGCCGACGGCGGGTGTGCCCGGCGGCTGGATCCAGACCGTGTCGGGACCGGGGATGCCCTCGGCTTCACGCAGTTGGAAGTCGGCGCTGTAGCGATAGACATAGCCGCCGTGGGTGGCCGCGTTCGAGTGGTAGAAGCGGACGGCCTTGACCACGGCGGCGGTGACTTCGGCGGGGGTGGCGGCTGGTGCGAGCGAGGGCAAGCCGAAGGCGGCAAGCAGAAGTGCGGAGGGGCGCATGATGGGAGGCATGGGGTTTCACGCCAAGGCGCAAAGACGCCAAGAAGGGCGGGGGAGCTTGGCGCTTCGTGGGAGTAAGCCGTGTGTCTGACAGCCCTGAAGGCGGAGGATCTCTATTCCGCCTTGATGCCGACGTTCCTGTTGCCGTTGTCGCGCACGGCATCGACGACGTTGTGCAGGGCCTTCAGCGGGGTGTCGTCCTCGCCGGTGACTTCGATGCGGGCGCCGGGATGGTTGGGAAGAAAGGTGCTGAGGAAGCCGCGAAGGCGGTTCAAGGGGACTTTTTCACCGCCGATGACCACGGCGTCGCCGCCCTCGATGACCTTGAGGGTGAAGTTCTCCGCTGAGTGACGACCTGCAGCGTTCGCTTCGGCGCTCGGGCGCGGCTTTTGGCCGGCTTCGGCGGAGGGGCGGCGGCCCTCGCCGTCGGCGGTCCCGGTGCGCGGCTTGCCGCCATCGCGTTCGCCGGTCTTGGGACGATCGCCATCGCGCAGGCCCGTTTTGGGGCGGTCACCATCGCGCGGGCCGGTGCGCGGGCGGTCGCCGTCACGGGGGCCGGTTTTACCGCCGCCTTCGCGTTCGGCACTGGGTTGGCGCTGGCCGTCACGTTCGGTGCCGGGTTTTCCGCCTTCGCCTTCCTTCATGGCGGGTTTGCGGTCGGACTTGTCGGACCGGTCCGACGGCCGCGTGGCCGCGCCTTCGCGGATCTTTGGCGGCACTTCTTTTTCTGCGGCGTGGGCGGTGGTGAAGGCGTAGCCGGCCAGCACGCTGAGGGTGAGGACGAGCAGGGCCTGAAGCGCGGGCTGGCGGGTGGTCGGGGTGGTGATCATGAGCAGGCGTTGGCGCAGGGTGGGGTGGTGGCGCACACAGGGAGCCAGCCCTGCCAGGCTCGGCGGTGCGAAAAAGCTTTCCTGGATGCGCAGCAGGGTGCGGCCGTAGTCGAGCCGCTCGGACGGCGCGAGCATGGCGAGCGCTCCGGCATCGCAGCGCAGCTCGCGGTCGGCCTGAAAGCGGTCGACCACAAACCAGACCAGCGGATTGAACCAGTGCAGCGCCTGCAGGATCGTGGCGACCCAGTTCCAGAGCAGGTCGCGGTGGCGGATGTGCAGCAGTTCGTGGAGCAGGACGTGACGCAGGCTGCGGTCGGTGAAACGCGAGGCCCAGTCGCCGGGCAGGAGCAGGGTCGGCTGGTGCAGTCCGACCAGAGCCGGCGTGTGGCCGGGCGCGGTGAGGCGGATCCGCGGCGTGGCGACGCCCACCTGAGCGGCGAGCTGGTGCAGCAGGGGCATCAGCTTCGGATCATCGGCCAGGGGCCAGGCGGCGAACTGGCATTGAAAGCGGCGCTGGCGCAGCAGGGCGATCCCAATCACGCTGAGGCTGCCAAGCAGCCAGACCGCCGGTACGGCTTGCCGAAGGGAGAACGAGTCCTGGACTTTGGGCACCTCGCCGCCGCTGTCCATGAGGTCCATTCCGTCCATCGGGTCCATCCGTGGCATCTGGGCCGCCCCGTTCATCGGCTCCCTGCCCAGCAGGCCCAGGCCAAACCCCGCCGGAATGCAGGCCGGCAGCAACAGCTTCAGCCCCACCAGCATCCACAGGCCGATGCGCCAGGCGGGGCTGAGGCGGGTGCCGAGCATCAGGCGCAGGCTGACCACAGCGAGGATGAGCAGGCTTGCCTCGAGAGTGGTGCGCTGGAGCCAGTGGAGCAGGGCGTCGGCATTCATGGCGGCTTAGTTTTTCTGCTTTTTCTCGGCCTGGTCGAGCATCGCGCGCAGGGCGGCGAGGTCATCCTTGGAGATTTCCTCGCGCTCCATGAGGTGGGCGACGAAGGGGGTCAGTCGGCCGCTGAAGACGCGGTCGAGGAAGCTGCGGCTTTCTTCGAGTTGGCAGCGCGACTGCTCGACGGCGGGCAGGTAGCGGAATTCGCGGCCGCAGCTGTCGACGGCGAGGGCGCCCTTGTCGACGAGGCGCCGGATCAGCGACTGCACGGTGCGGGGTTTCCAGTGCAGGCGGCCTTCGAGTTCACGCACGACCTCGGCGAGGGAGCTGGGGCCGCGGGTCCAGAGGACATTCATCACGGTCCATTCGGCGTCGGAGATGCGGGGAGCGTCGGACATTTTTCTGAATTACAAGTGTAATCCGAGATTACAGATGTAATCCAGAAAAGCGCAAGCCCAAAATTTAGCGCAGGTCCTTGCGATGGGTTTCCTCGGCCAGCCAGACGCAGATCAGCGTGATCACGGCCATGGCGCAGAGGTAGAGGGCGACCGGCCAGGGTTTGCCGTCGCTCCATTCGAGCAGGGCGGTGGCGATCAGAGGGGCGAGGCCGCCGGCGAGGGGCGAGGCGAGTTGGTAGCCGAGCGAGGCGCCGCTGTAGCGGACGCGGGTGCCGAAGAGTTCGGAGAAGAAGGCGGCTTGCGGGCCGTACATGGCCGCGTGACCGATCAGGCCGATGACCACCGCCAGCAGGACGAGGCCGGGTTGGCGGGTTTCCAGAAGCTGGAAGAAGGGGAAGGCGAAGAGCAGGAGAAAGAGGGCGCCGCCGAGGTAAACGGGGCGTCGGCCCAGGCGGTCGGAGAGGGCGCCGAACCAGGGGATGAAGACCAGTTGGGCGGCCGAACCGACCAGAACGGCGTTGAGCAGAGCGGGCTTGGCGAGGCCGAGTTGCTGGGAGCCGTAGCTGAGAACGAGGACCGTGAAGATGTAGAAGAAGGCGTTTTCGGCGAAGCGCGCACCCATGGCCAGAGTGACGTTGCGCGGGTGCTCGCGCAGAACGGTGAGGATGGGGATCTTGGGCGGTGGCGCCTCCTGACGGGCCTTCTCAAAGATCGGGCTTTCGAGGATGGCGAGGCGGATGAACAGACCGACGCCGAGCAGCAGGACGCCAAGCAGGAAGGGGATGCGCCAGCCCCAGCTGAGGAAGGCGGCCTCCTCCATCGACGAGGCGAGGTGGAAGACCCCGTTGGCGAGCAGCAGGCCGACCGGCACGCCGGCCTGCACCCAACTGGCGTGGAAACCCCGCCGGCCCTCGTGGCCGTGCTCGACCGCCATCAGTACGGCGCCGCCCCACTCGCCGCCAACGCCGAAGCCCTGGGTGAAACGCAGCAGCACGAGCAGCACCGGTGCCGCCACGCCGATCTGCTCATAGGTCGGCAGCAGGCCGATGAGCACGGTGGCCACGCCCATGAGCATGAGGGTGGTGACCAGCATGGCCTTGCGGCCGACCTTGTCGCCATAGTGCCCGAAGACAATGCCGCCGAGCGGGCGCGCAAAGAAGCCGACCGCGAAGGTGGCGAAGGCGGCCATCTTGGCGGCGAAAGGATCGAAGTTCGGGAAGAACAACCGGTCGAAGACCAGGGCCGCCGCGGTGCCGTAGAGGAAAAAGTCGTACCATTCGATCGTCGTGCCGATGAAACTGGCGGCGACCACACGGCGGAGGCTGGCGGGCTGGGACATGGTCGAGAAAAACGCCAGCGGCAGGGGGCTTTGCGCAGAGGAACCGCCTTGAGGTGCGAAATCTGGCGAGCCTGTCACAAAGACCGACCCATTGTAACAATAGTGTCACACAGGAGGGCTCGCCAGTGACGGATTCTGTCGCTTTTCTGTGAATCTCCCGACACAAACCATGAGTTCCCAACCTGTTCTTCTTCGTTTTCGTCACTTCTGCCGCTTGCTGACTGCCGGCAGCCTGGCCCTGCTGTCCTGTCTTGCGCCCCTTCCCGCCGCCGAGCCGGGCGGCAAGGCTTCCGAACTGATTTCCAGCGCCCTTAGTTCGCACTGGCTGGGCGACCAACTCGAAAATCTTGGCTTGCTCCACAAGGATCCGGACCATCCCTGGCTGCAGGAACTCTGGCTGCTCGGCCGCTACCACGGCCAGTATCACTGGTCGGAGGGCAGTGCCGGCGATGACGTCGGTTTCGAGACCCGTCGCCTGCGCATGGGGGGGCAGGCCAAGCTGTTTGAGAAGATGACCCTGCACGCCCAGATGGTCAGCGGCAGCGATGTTGATCCCTTTTACAACGGCTTCACCGAGCTTTGGGTGCAGTGGGCTTTCACCCCCGAGATCGCCCTGACGCTCGGCCAGCAAAAGCATCGCTTCACCCACGATCGCAACGTTTCCAGCCGCTACATCAACTACCTGGAGCGCTCGCAACTGACCAACATGTTCGGTCTCGACTACACGCCGGCGGTGACCCTGCAGGGCAAGGTCGGCGGACTGACCTATTATACCGGCCTGTTCTCCAACGCCACTGGCTGGGACATGGGCCGCGCCTTCACCGAGTTCAACTCAGGCTGGTCCTACCTCGCCGCCGCCTATTATGATCTCGGCAACTCGCTCGGCACCGACACCGCCCACGTGCACGTCACGTATCTGCAGAGCGACGCCAATGAGCCTTCCACCAACCTTGATCATTTCCGTCATGGGGTGTCCTCGGCGCTGATCCTCACCGAGGGGTGCGCATCGTTCGTCGCCGAAACCACCTACGGCACCAGCAAGGACCGCGGCGACGCGGTGGGGCTCAACCTGCAGCCGGGGTATTTCCTGACCGACAACCTGCAGATGGTGCTGCGCTACCAGATCGCCGCGGCCACCCATGAGGACGGGCTGGAGGCGCAGAGGCGTTACGAGCAGCCCGCCGGCCTGCCCGACGGCAAGTTCTACCAGGCCGGCTACCTCGGCTTCAACTACTACATCGCCAAGCACCGGCTCAAGCTCATGACCGGCATTGAGTACTCCCGCCTCGGCGGCAAGGACGTCTGGACCGCCAGCACCATGCTGCGCTTCTTCTTTGGCCCGCACTCCGGCGGCGCCTTCCCGATGAACGTCATGCTGCCGGGTTTCCTCGACCACGATTGAGGTGGCTGACTTTGCCGGCGGAGCGCGAGTGTGCCGAAGGTCACTCGCTTGGCATGGCGAGTGGGTGTCGACGCCCCTCGCTCAGGCGGACCTGAAGTGGATCAGGCGAGCAGGCTTCGCCATGCACGCGCTCCGCTCATAACCGCACCCGGCGCAGGCGCAGGGCGTTGGCAATGACCGAGACCGAGCTGAGGCTCATCGCCGCGCCGGCCAGCATGGGACTGAGCAGCAGGCCGGTCCAGGGGTAGAGCAGGCCGGCGGCGACCGGGATGCCGAGGGCGTTGTAGAGGAAGGCGAAGAGCAGGTTTTGGTGGATGTTGCGGCGCATGGCGCGACCCAGGCGGACCGCGTGGACGAGGCCGCGCAGGTCGCCGCCGACCAGGGTGACCGGGGCGCTCTCCATGGCGATGTCGGTACCCGTGCCCATGGCGATGCCGACATCGGCCGCCGCCAGGGCCGGCGCGTCATTGACACCGTCGCCGGCCATGCCGACCACGCGACCCGACCCCTTGAGCGAGGCGATGACGGCGTGCTTTTCCTGCGGGCTGACTCCGGCGTGCCAGCGGCTCAGGCCGAGGCTGCCGGCGACATGGGCGGTGGTGCGCTCGTTGTCGCCGGTGAGCAGGACCAGTTCCACCCCGAGCGCGCGCAGGTCGTTGAGCGCGGCGGGCGTGGTCGGCTTGACGGGATCGGCGACCGCGAACACCGCGGCGGCGGTGCCGTCGACGGCGAGCAGGACGGCGGTCTTGCCCTCGGCCTGGCGCGGGGCGGCGAGGGCTTCGAGCGCCTCCACCTCGCGGATGCCGGTCGCGCGCAGGAAGTCGGCCTTGCCGATGGCGACTGACCGTCCCTCAACGCGGCCAGTGACGCCGCCGCCCGGGGTGCTGTGGAAATCCTCCGCCTCGGGCAGGGCGAGCTGGCGGGATTCGGCGGCGCGCAGCAGGGCCTGGGCAAGCGGGTGTTCGCTGCCGCGTTCCAAGGCGGCGGCCAGCCGTAGCAGGGTGGTTTCGTCGGGCCCGCCTGCCGAGACAGGCAGCAGGTCGACCAGTTCCGGTCGGCCGAGGGTGAGGGTGCCGGTTTTGTCGACGGCCAGCGTGTTGAGTGCGGCCAGCTTCTCGATGGCGGCGGCTTCGCGGATGAGCACGCCCATCTGGGCGCCGCGGCCGACACCGACCATCACGCTCATCGGCGTGGCGAGGCCGAGGGCGCAGGGGCAGGCGATGATGAGCACCGAGACCGCGCTGGCGATCGCGTGGGCCAGGCCCGGGCCGAGCCAGAGCCAGAGGACGAAGGTGAGCACGGCGGTGGCGACCACGGCCGGCACGAACCACGAGGCGACCTTGTCGGCCAGGGCCTGCACCGGCGCGCGGCTGCGCTGGGCCTCGCCGACCAGGCGAACGATCTGGGCCAGGGTGGTTTCGCCGCCGACGCGTTCCGCCACCATGACCAGGCTGCCCTGCTGGTTGAGGGTGCCGCCGGTGACGTGGGCGCCCGCTTCCTTGCGCACGGGCTCGGGTTCGCCGGTGAGCATGGCCTCATCGACGTGGCTGACGCCCTCGAGCACGCGGCCGTCGACCGGCACCTTTTCGCCGGGACGCACGCGCAGGTGGTCGCCGGGCTGGACCTCGTCGAGCGGCACTTCGCGGTCGCCTGCCGCCGTCACGAGCCGCGCGGTCTTCGGCTGCAGGCCGAGCAGTTCGCGGATGGCGCCGCCGGTGCGGGCGCGTGCCCGCAGCTCGAGCACCTGGCCGAGCAGCACCAGCACCAGGATGACCGCCGCCGCCTCGAAGTAGAGCGGCAGGCGGCCGTGTGCGCCGGCGAGGCTGGCCGGGAAGAGCTGGGGGGCCAGCATCACCGCCGCGCTGAAGGCCCAGGCCGAACCGACGCCGAGGGCGATGAGGGTGAACATGTTGGCGCTGCGGTGGCGCAGCGACAGCCAGGCGCGGGCGAAGAAGGGTGCGCCCGCCCACAGCACGACCGGTGTGCTGAGGGCGAACTGCAGCCAGCGCGCGACGGTGCCGTCGGCCCACTCGGCATGGCGCCAGGCCGGCACCAGGTGGGCCATGGCGAGGACGAAGACCGGCAGGGTCAGGAGCGAACTCCAGACCAAGCGGCGCTGCATGTCGTGCAGCTCGGCATCGTCCTCGCCGTCCTCGGCAGGGCCGAAGGCCGGGTTGCGTTCCAGGGCCATGCCGCACTTCGGGCAGGTGCCGGGCCGGTCTGATTCGACGCCGGGGCACATCGGGCAGAAGTACTTCGCCGTTGCCGAGGGACGGATGGCGGGATCGTGATGATGGGCGCCGTGCCCGCCCTGGCAGCAGGGCGGTGGCGGGGCTTCGTGGCAGCAGGCGGGCTTGGGGGCCGGCGGGTGACAGCAGGAGGGGGCAGGCTCCGGCTTGGGAGCGTGGCAGCAGGAGGGGGTGTCGTGGGATTCGGGCTTCATGGCGATGTGGGCGGCGGTCGCCGCATCCCTGTCCACGCGGCAGGGGCAAAAGTGTTACCTCGGGACTTTGGGCAAATCTGTGGCAGACTTGCCGACATGTCCACCTCGCCGCTGCTGGGGTAAGAAATGAGCATGCCGGATAAAATGGGTTTCATCGGTCTATGGGCTTCAATTGCAAGGAAGAGGTAAAGCGGAATGCCTACTTGTGCGGGCACCCCTTATTAGGTAAGCTCGCCAAACTATGAGTTCAGAGTCAGCTGAATCGACGGGCATTGCAGAGGTGCAGCGCATCCTGGCATTGGATTTGGGCATTGGTTCCTATGGGATCGCGTTACAGGAGCAAAGGGGAGAGGGAAGCAGTCGCACTTTTGCCTTTCCCATCGTCCGCGCCTGCACCGTGCCGGAAATGTGGGCCTCACTGGAAGATGAGAGGAAGCGACGCCGCATGTATCGCACACGACTCGCCCACAAGGCCCGTGAAAAATGGCTGCGGGAGGTTTTTACAACGAATGGATTGAACAGTGCTGTTCTGCATGGACGGAAAATCACGGAAAATCGCGTCAAACTCCCGGACGGCAGGATGCGCTATCAGCTTGCTGAAAAGGGGGATTACAGGCTTGAACGCGAGTTTCCGCCGCACCTCGGGGAAAAAACTGAGGATGGAGCCCCCAGTGACGAGGCAGGTGCCCGCACAGTTTATTGCGGTGCGGCTTTGCGCTGCCTGCTACTGCTGGGGGAAAAGGCGCAGATCGCCGCGCAAGACCGGGTGCTCGAAGACTGGCAGGTCTTCAAAGCGCTCCATTCAGCCATCCAAAAACGTGGCTATGACCCGGCGGTGCCGTGGGCACGCGTTCAAGAGTCTCCTCAGCCGAAAAAGCAGGACAAGCCCAGCGCTGCCAGCAAAGCGCGGGGCAGAAAATCAGAATCCGCAACCGTTGAAAGTGAAGACGCGGTTGAAACCGCTCCCGTGCTCTCCGAAGAAGAGCAAAAGCAGCGTGAGGAAGAAGCCGCCAGCCAGGAGCGGGCCAAGGCCATGCGCGGGGCCGTTGCCGCTGCAGCCAGGGGAAATCCCCGCCACCTGCACCCGTGTTTTTGGGAGGCCCACCGCATCGGTCTGTGGAGCGCTGACAATCCCGAGCATGTAGAGTTGAGGTGCAGGCATGACGCCCGCTCTGCCAAATGGGACGACCAGCGAGATCCCGCCAAGAAACCGAAGCCTGGAGAGAAAGTCGTCGCCGATGCCAACAGGATGCCTGCAGTGTTTCCGCGCGACATGGTGGAGGCCGAGTTCATGGCCCTCTGCCACGCCGCAGAGGCACTGTTGCCTCAGCTTGCAGGAAAGGCGCGCTACATCGCCTATGGCCCGCCGCAGATTCCTTACCCCAATATTCCGCGCCGCGACCCCCAACTCGAAGACGTCGAAAAACAACGCCGGGAGGCAATGCAGCACTTGGCCCGTCAAAAAGGAGAGGGTGACTATGTGCGGGGCAAGAAAGCGGAGTGGCAGGCCGCTCTGGGGCAGAAGGCCCCCACCTTTGACAACCGCTGCGTGGGCAACTGCGCTCTGTTACCACGCTACAACGTCGCCAAATGCGACCTCGTGCGTGGCAAGGATGGCCAGTGGGAGGCGGACAGCCTGCTTGCCGCCGAGGTGTCTTTCCTGCTGCAGGTGAAAAACTTCCGCTTCGTGCCGGAACTCCAAGACGGGCGCGATTGGCTCAACGCGGAGGATATGCGGAAACTGTATGCAGATCACTTTCACCAGACGGTCGTACCTGGCATCGAATCGCCCGGTCAAAAAGGCGCCATCACTCGTGCCAAGATGAGTGGATGGCTTGAGAAGCATTTCGGCGACCCCCACACGCCCAAACCTGGGCAGGACAACAAAATCAAGGACGTCATCATCGAAAAACCCCGCCGCACAGGGCGCTCGCGCTTCTCTCGCCCGGCCTTGCGCATCCTTCGTGCGCTGCTTTTTTCCGGCCTGTCCCCACTGGAGTTCCGTTCCCGACTGCTCAATCTAAGCTATGCAAACGAGGCGATTGCTGACGGCGCTGGAACTTGGGGTCAACTGCGC
>CANNUR010000066.1 GCA_947523045.1 uncultured Prosthecobacter sp. | reverse complement strand
CGCGAGATGTCGGCGCCGCCCTGGCGGGTCGGGGCCAGCAGCTGGATGATCTGGGCGATGAGATCGCGATAGGCCTGGTCGTCGGCGCTGTTGGCTTCCGGCGTGGCGAGGTAGATTTCAAACTTCGCGCGGGCGAGGCGGTTGTTGGTGAGGTTCCACATCTTGCCATCCCAGCTCACCGTCTCGCTGCCGGGGTCGACGTGGGGCACGAGGCCGCCGAACATGCCGCCCTGCTGAGAGTTCTGGCTGCTCTGAGCACCGGACGAACCGCCGGAACTGGCCTGGGCGGCGGGCGCGGGACTGGCGGCAGGCGCGGTTGGGGCCGGCAGCACCTGGGCAACGAGGCCGCCCGAGAGCAGACAGGAGGCGGCGAGAAGCGGGGCTTTCATGGCGATCAGGCTTTGGTGAGTTGCAGGACTTCGAGCACGCCGGTCTCCAACACCCGGACCTTGAAATGGTAACGCTGGCCGCGCTGGATGTTGACCTCCAGGCTCGGTGGCACCCAGACGGGCGCATGACTGCCCGCCTCACCGACCTGGACGCTGAAGAGGCGACCGTCGGCGGCCTTCCAGTTGTCGAGGCGATCGTCGACGGCGCCTTCGATCCGGTAGACGTTGCCGCTAAGGGCGGTCGAACTCTCCAGATACTCCTCCATGCTCAGCGGTGTGAGTCCGGCGAGGGCGTCGCCACCGCGGTTGACGAGGGCGTATCCCCCCGCGAGCGCACCGGCAAGCAGGGCCAGCAAAGCAATGAGGTGCGCGGGTTTGAGTCCGGATTGGGCGCGTCGAGCCATGAAACTCAATCTAGTGGCGCCGGCCGCCGGCGGCAAGGGCGGGAATCAGGCCAGGATCGGCCGGACGATCTCGCCGTGCACGTCGGTGAGGCGGAAATCGCGCCCCTGGTAGCGGAAGGTGAGGCGCTCGTGGTCGAGCCCCATGAGATGCAGGACGGTGGCGTTGAGGTCGTGCACGTGGACGCCGCCCTCGACGACACTGAAACCGAACTCGTCGGTCTTGCCATGGGTGATCCCCGCCTTGACGCCACCGCCGGCCATCCAGACCGTGAAGGCATCCTTGTGGTGGTCGCGTCCCGGGGAGGTCTTGGTGCCCGAGCCGTCGATGCCCTGGCGCAGGGGGGTGCGACCGAACTCGCTGCCCCAGATGACCAGGGTGTCCTCGAGCAGGCCACGCTGTTTGAGGTCGCGCACCAGCGCGGCCATCGGCTGATCGACGTCCCGCGTCTTGGCGCGCAGGCGCTTGTCGAGGTTGCCGTGGTGGTCCCAGTCGGAGTCGTAGAGCTGGACCATGCGCACGCCGCGCTCGACGAGGCGCCGCGCGAGCAGGCAGTTGTTGGCGAAGGAGGCGCGGCCCGGCTCGGCGCCGTACATGGCAAGGGTCGCCTTCGATTCACCGGCGATGTCCATCAGCTCCGGAACGCTGGCCTGCATGCGGTAGGCCATCTCATACTGGCTGATGCGGGTGGCGATCTCGGGATCGCCGACGAGGCCGAGTCGCTCCTCGTTGAGGCTGCGCACGGCGTCGAGCACCTGGCGGCGGTCCTGGCGGCTGTGGCCCTCGGGATTGTTGAGGAAGAGCACCGGTTCGCCGCTGCCACGAAACTGCACGCCCTGGTAGCGGCTGGGCAGGAAGCCGGTGCCCCAGAGGGAGGTGCCGGCACCACCGGGCGGGCCTGAAAGCAGCACCACATAGGCCGGCAGATCCTGGTTGTCGGCACCGAGACCGTAGGTCGTCCAGGCGCCGAGGCTGGGGCGACCGCCCTGGCCGAAGCCGGTGTGCAGGAACATCTGCGCCGGCGCGTGGTTGATCTCATTCGTGTGCATCCCCCTGAGGATGCAGAGGTCATCGGCCACGCCCGCCAGATGCGGCAGCAGCTCGGAGAATTCGGCGCCGCTGCGACCGTGCTTTTGAAACCGGTAGGAGGATCCCGCCAGCGCCATCTCACCGCCGATGAAGGCGAAGCGCCGGCCCTTGAGCAGGTCCTCGGGGCATTTCTCGCCATCGTGCTTCCGCAGCACCGGCTTGTCATCAAACAGGTCGAGGTGCGAGGGCGCGCCGATCATGTGCAGGTAGATCACCCGCTTCGCCTTCGGCGCAAAATGCGGCCCGGCGATCCTTCCACCGGAGGCGGTCGCCGGCAGATCGTTGGCCAGCAGCGAGCCGAGGGCCGCCGAGCCCAGGCCGACCCCGGCGCCCGCCAGGAACTGGCGGCGGGAGACGGAGCAAAACTGCGGAGGCATGCGCCGGAAACGCCGGCCCCGGGAACGAACTTGCAGCGCGCTGCCGGCGAAAAAAGCGGTGCCGGACGGACAACGCGGCTTGCCGGCCGCTGCGGCTTTTCCTAGCTTGTGGCCATGCACCGCCTGCTCCTGCTCTCCCTTTTCGCCGCCAGCGCCAGCGCCCAAGAGTCACGGACCCCGCGCGACGACAGCTTTGCCCGCGACATCGAGGCGATGTTTCCGCAGCTCGTCGAAACGCGCCGCCACCTGCATGCCCATCCGGAGCTGTCGAACGAGGAGGAAAAGACCGCGGCCTACGTCGCCGAACGCCTGCGTGGTCTCGGTCTGGACGTGAAGACCGGGGTCGCCAAGCACGGCATCGTCGCCCTGCTCAAGGGCGAGCAGGATGGTCCCTGCGTGGCCGTGCGCGCGGACATGGACGCCCTGCCGATCAAGGAACTGCGCGCCACCGCCTGGCGCTCACGCAACCCCGGGGTGATGCACGCCTGCGGTCACGACGTTCACACGACGGTGGCGCTCGGCGTCGCCGAGCTGCTCAGCCGGCACCGCGACCAGGTGCGCGGCACGGTGAAGTTCCTGTTCCAACCCGCCGAGGAGGGCATGCCGAGCAGCTTCCAGGGCAACTGGGGCGCCAAGCTCATGGTGGCCGAGGGCGCGATGGAAAACCCGCGCCCGGCGGCGGTGTTCGGCCTGCACTGCCGGCCGACGATCCTGCAGCCGGACATGAGCGACGACGAGGTGCGCTATTTGAAGGCCGGGCAGGTCGCCTACACGATCGGGGCTGACAACGCCAACAGCGACACCTTTGAAATCACCCTGCGCGGCAAGATGGCGCACGGCTCGGCCCCGCACCGCGGCGTCGACGCCATCGCCACCGCCGCCTCGGCGGTGCAGGCGCTGCAGACCATCCGCAGTCGCATGACCAACACCCAGCGGCCCCTGGTGCTCAGCATCGGCACGATTCAGGGCGGTCAGCGCTCGAACATCGTCGCCGAGGAAGTCGTCATGACCGGCACCGTGCGCACCTACGACGCCGCCCTGCAGGACGAGGTGATCCGGCTCATGCACCGCATCCTCAAGGGCGTCACCGAGGCGCATGGTGCCAGTTATGAACTCGACTACCGCAAGGGCTACCCGAGCATCCAGAACAACGCCGAACTGATTGGCGCCACGCTGCCCGCCTTCCGTCGCCTGCTCGGTCCCGAAAACGTGCTGGAAGTCATTCCCGGCATGGGCGGCGAGGACTTCTCCTACTTCGCCCAGGTCAGCCCGGGCTTCTACTTCCGCCTCGGCGTCGCCGATCCGGACAAGGGCATCACCGGCGAGCTGCACACGCCGGCCTTCGACGTCGATGAGGCCTGCCTGAAAACCGGCGTCGCGGTGATGGCGGCGGCGGTGTGCGATTTTCTGGCACGCTGAGTCGCCTCAGCGCAGCTCGGCGAGCGGCAGGCGGCGCAGGCGCAGGCGGTTGAGGCCGCCGACCTTGCTGTCGCCGGCGCAGTAGGCGAGCAGCACGGCATCGCCGTGAACGTGGATGGCGGTGTAGCAGTACCAGCCGTCGGGATCCGACTCCAGGAGCTTCTTCACCGGCCAGGTGCGACCACCGTCGCGCGAGAGCGCGGCGACCAGCGGCGTGCGTTTGCCGGCGACAAAGTCGAACTCGCCACCGTGATCGTTCCAGAGGCCGAGCAGGCTGCCGTCGGGCAGGAGTTTCAAACTGGAGGGCGAGGCGGGCGAGGCCATCGGGCCGGGTGCCACCGCGCTCCAGGTGCGGCCCTGGTCGGTGGAACGGGCTTCGTACTGCACGCCCTGATCGGTGCGAAACCAGCTGAACAGGCTGCCGTCGGTGAGTTCCACGACGCCCGGCTCCTGCAGGCCGGTGCGGGTGGCCGGCACCGGCAGGGCCTGCCATTGCGGGGCCTCGCTCCAGGTCGCACCGGCATCGTCCGAGACGAGCCAGAGCGCGAGCGCACGGGCGTCGAAGGACTTGCTGGAATCGGAGTCCTCGCCGCGCGCACGATGGAAGGCCACGGGCGCCACCAACCGACCGCTGCGCAACTGAATGACGCGGTCGTTGTTGAGCACGAAGTAGCCCGGCGCGTTCGTCATGCGCACCGGCGCGCTCCAGGTCAGGGCCTCGTCGCTGCTGAAGCGCACGTGCGGCCGGCAGTCCATCCAGGTGTTCTTGAGCAGGTAAAACAAGGCCAGACGACCATCCTGCAGGCGCAGCAGCGAGACGCTCATGACGTTTGCGCCGCCCTCGTTGTCGAGGACCGTACGCGGCTCCGGACTCCAGGTGCGGCCGCCATCGGTCGAGGTGCGGGCCACGAGGCGGGCGGCACTGTGGTCGGAGGCACCGCCGTAGAACTGGGTGTGGATGAAAATCAACCGGCCGTCCTTGAGCGTGGCGAAGGCGCCCTCGGAATTGCGCGGGAATTCCTTGGAGGGCTCGACATTGAGCACGACCTCGCCGGGACCGGCGGCGTGCAGTGACAGGGCGACGAAACAGAGCAGGAGCGAGCGCATCGCATAACTACGCCGCGACCGTGCACCGACTGACAGGGAATCAGGCCAGACCGGCGCGCACGAGCAGGGCCATGGGGTCGGGATCGCGGCCCATGAAATCGCGGAACAACTTGGCGGGATCCTCGGAGTTGCCTCGGCTGAGAATCTTGTCGCGGAAGTCGCGACCGACCTGGGGATTGAGCACGCCCTCCTTCTGGAAGCGGGTGAAGGCATCGGCATCGAGCACCTCCGCCCACTTGTAGCTGTAGTAGCCGGCGGCATAACCGACCGGGCTGCTGAACAGGTGGCCGAAGCGGCGCGCCATACTCGGGTTCTCCGTCTTCAGCGGCATCAGGTAGGGACCGAGCAACTCGCGGGACAGAACGTCGAGATCGGCGCCCTCGTCGCGCGCGTGGTGCATGTGCAGTTCGAGGTCGAGCTTGCCGAAGGAGAGCTGGCGCATGAGGTCGCTGGCGCTGCGGTAGTTGCGCGCAGCCAGCACCTTTTTGAACAGGCGCTGCGGGATCGGCTCGCCGGTCTCATGATGGCGGGCAAACAGATCCAGGCTCTCGCGCTCCCAGCAGAAGTTTTCCAGCAGCTGCGAGGGCAGCTCGACGAAGTCCCAGTAGACATTGACGCCGTTGAGCGAGGGCACCTCGACGCTGCCGCAGAGCTGGTGCAGCAGATGGCCGAACTCGTGGAACACCGTGCATACCTCGTCGTGGGTGAGCAGGGCGGGCTTGCCATCCACCGGTGGCGTCATGTTGCCGCAGATGAGGCCGAGGTGCAGACGGCGGTCGCGGTCGCCCACGGGCGGCAGTCCACCCTTCAGGTAGTTCATCCAGGCGCCGCCGCGCTTGGCGTCGCGCGGATGCCAGTCGGCATAAAAGGCCCCAATTTGCACGCCCTTCTCGTTGCGCACCTCGTAAAATTTCACCTCGGGATGCCAGACCTCGACCGGCCCAAGTTCATCCGGCTGGGTGCTCGCCGGGCCCGTTTGACCGGGTGCGTAGTACACGGTGTCGCGAGCACTGATGCGCAGGTCGAAGACCTTCTCGGCGAGCTGGAACATGCCGCCCAGCACCTTGTCGAGCGGGAAGTAGGGACGCAGTTCCTCCTCATCGAAGTCGTACTCGGCCTTGCGGCGTTTCTCAGCCCAGTAAGCGACCTCCCAAGGCTCCAGCAGGTCGGACGGACAGACGAGGGTGTCGGCGCGGAACTCCTGCAGCTCAACCGTCTCGCGGTCGAAGGCTGTCTTGACGCGGGCGTGCAGGTTTTCGACAAAGGCGAGCGCGGCGGCACCGGTGCGCGCCATGCGGTGCTTGAGCACGAGGTCGGCAAAGTGCGTCTGGCCCAAGAGTTCGGCCTTCTCCTGGCGCAGGCGCAGGATCTTCCAGATCAATTCGGTGTTGTCGTGGGCGCCGCGACCGATGCCGGAGGAGCCCTCCCAGACCGCCTTGCGCAGGGATTCGTCCTCGGCGTACTCCATGACCGGGATCATCGAGGGCGCCTTCAGGGTGAGTCGGTACTGCGGCTTCTCGGGCGTGCCCAGCCCCTTGGCGGCGGCGTCGGCGCGCGCGGCCTCGATCGCCGAGGGCGGCAGGCCCTTGAGACGGGCGGCATCGTCGAGCACGAGCTCCCAGGCATTGGTCGAGTCGAGCACGTTCTCCGAGTACTTCTGGGTGAGCTGCGAGAGCTCGGATTCGAGGGCCTCGAGCCGCTGCTTTTTGTCGGGCGGCAAATCGGCGCCGGCGAGGCGGAAACCTTCCAGGGTCTCATCGAGGGCGCGCTTGCGCACCGGCGGCAGGTTGCGCGCCGCCTCGGTCTTGCTGTAGGTCTCCAGCAGATCCCAGAGGTGCTCGTTGAGGGGGATCTTGGCGAAGAAGGCGCTTACCTCCGGGAGCATGGCGTTGTGGGCCTCGCGCAGCTCGGGGCTGTTGCACAGCGCATCGAGATGCTGGACCAGGCCCCAGGACTCATTGAGCGGGCGCGTCGCCTCCTCAAGGCCCAGCACGACGCTGTCGAAGTCCATCTTGCCGCGGTCCTGAACGATGACGGCATCGAGCCGGGCCTCGGCCTGGCGCAGCGCCTCGGCGATGTCGGCGCGAATGGCCTTGGGTTCGAGGGTGGACCAACGGAGATGAAAATCCTGGGTGAGGAAGGGCTGGGCCATGCGCGGGGTGAAGGGGCTGGACCTGTCTTAGAACCGCCGCGGCGGCGGCGCAATCGGAAACCCCGACGGCCTAGCCCGGCTCCGCCTGCAGGAATTCGGTCAGAGCCGGAAACTGGGCGCGCCACTCGCTCACGACCGCCGGTTCCAGCCGGCTGGTCAGCACGGTTTCCCGGCCGCCGGCATCGGCGATGATGACTCCGTGCGGATCGACGACCAGCGAATGACCCGGATAACTGAACTGCGGGTCCTGGCCGCAGAGATTGACACCGATCACATACGCCTGGTTTTCAATGGCGCGCGCCTGCAGCAGGGTAAGCCAGTGCTGCTGGCGCCGGGCCGGCCAGGCGGCCAGATAGAGCAGCACATCGGCACCCAGGGCGACCGCCGCGCGGGCGGCCTCGGGAAAGCGCAGGTCGTAGCAGATCAGCGGGGCGATGCGCAGCCCCCCCCACTCGAACAGTACCGGCGCCGTCCCCGGCGCATGCACGGCGGTTTCGCCGCCAAAGGCAAAGGGGTGCATCTTCGTGTAGCGCGCCAGGATCTGTCCATCCGGTGCCACCGCCAGAGCCTGGTTGCTGCCGCGGCCGTCCGTCCCGGGCACCACAAGGCCGCCGACCACGGCGCAATCCCAAGTGGCGGCGAGTTCGCCCAGGAAGGTCGTGGTGGGACCGTCGATGGGTTCCAGGGTCGCCTCCAGACGGGTGCTGAAGCCGGTGGCGAACATCTCGGGCAGGACGAGCAGCGAACCGGGCGCCGGCGGCGACGCCGCCAGCAGACTAAGCACCTTGGCGTAAGCCGCCGGCTTGTCCTCCCAGCAGGCTTCCATCTGAACGAGATGCACGGGCAAAGACATGGCAAATGGGCGGATGCGGGCTTGGCTTGGCGGGGAAGATCGGTTTAAATGATTCTGCCCCAGCCCGCGCCGAACTGCCAGACGATTTCCGCAAAAGCGCCGGCCCAAGCGGGCGTTGTGTGTTGTCCCGACCCGCCATGAACGAATCCCCCATCGCGATCCGCCCCTACCGCCCCTCCGACCTCGACACCCTGCGCCGCATCACCGTCGACTCCTTCGGCGCGGTGGCGCTCGATCAGATGCTCGAGGACCGTCTGGGCGTCTGGAATGGCCGTGACTGGAAGGCGCGCAAGGCCGATCACATCGACGACGATTGCGCCGCCAATCCTCAGGGCTGTTTCGTCGCCGAACGCGATGGCGAGGTGCTGGGCTACATCACCACCCGCGTCGACCCTGTCAATTCGATCGGCCGCATCCCCAACCTCGCGGTGGTGGAAGCGGCACGTGGCTACGGGCTCGGCCGCCGGCTGATCCATCACGCGCTCGACTCCTTCCGCGCGCAGGGCCTGAAGGTCGCCAAAATCGAGACCATGGCCTCGAACGTCGTCGGCCAGAGCCTGTATCCCTCCTGCGGCTTTCAGGAAATCGGCCGCCAGGTCCACTTTGCCATGCGCCTCTGAGCCGGCCGAATTTGAACGGCTCCGGTGTTGTGCCGGTCTTTTCCTGCAACCCCCAATCCCACCATGAACCTGCCCCGATTTTTGCGCGCTGCGCTCAGCCTCGGCGCCCTCGCCCTGCTGGCGAGCTGCGCCAGTCCGCTGGAAAAGCGCATCGAACGCAACCCCGACCTGTTCGGCAAGCTGAGTCCCTCCGACCAATTGCTGGTCCGCCAGGGGCGCCTGCGCGAGGGCATGACCCAGGAGGCGGTCTTCCTCGCCTGGGGCCGGCCTGATGGGGTCGCCGAGGGCGTGCAGAAAGGGGTGAAAACCGAGCAGTGGACCTACCTGGGTTCCCAGCCGGTCTACACCGACACCTTTTACGGCGGTTGGGGCTGGGGAGGCTGGGGCGCACCCGGCTGGCGCCGTGGCTGGGGCTACTGTGGCCCGTGGGATCCCTACTGGGGCGGCTACGGCAGCTCGGTCACCTATGTACCCTACCGCTCGGCCAGCGTCAGCTTCCGCAACGACCGGGTCACCGAGTTCCTGCGCGGCCCGCAGTGAGCTTCAGCCCACCTGGCGCCGCACCGTGCGACCGGGATTGAGCAGGTCGTCGCGCTCGAGGCCGGTGAGTTGCTGGACGCGCTTGAGCACCCACAGCAGCAGACCGACCGTGACGGCCATCATGGGCAGGCCGATGACGATGAAACCCACCCAGTTCTGCCGGCCAATGGCCTGGGTGTAGGCCTCGCTGCCGGGTTCGGTGCCAGCCAGGAAGAACTGGACCAGCCAGGCATTGGCGAGGGCCGAGGCGAACATCGTCAGGGCCAGGGCCCAGGAGGCCCGGCGCAGCAGGTGCTCGTGGCCGGCGCGCTTCTCCGGCGTGTCGAGCGAGGCCGCCAGCAGGGGCTGATTGATGACCTGCGGATTGAGCAGCAGTTCCGTCACCAGCGGCTTGCCCCAGCGAAAGCTGAGGGGGAAGGCGAGACCGAGAAACACCGGGAAGGCCGCCTCCTTGAGGGCGAACCAGAAGGCGTTCAGGTTGAGCAGGCCGAGACCGCCGGTGAAGATCACCGCCGCCAGACCGAGCAGGGAGAAAAAGTTGAGGCCGCGCTTCTTGTGAAAGCACCAACAGCCGAAGCCGATGGGCAGCAGCAGGGCAACACCCAGCGCCCAGGCAGGCCCGAGTCGGTCGGGGCGGCTCATCGTCTCCAGAACGACCGACGGCAGAACGACGGTGAGCAGGAGATCGGAGAGCGGGTGGGGTTGTTCGGGAGCGGGCTGCATGCGCGGCCATCCATCGCGCGGCCCGGACAAAACTCAAGCCGGGCCGAGTTCAGGGCGCAGGCACGAGATCGACTGGGCCGCCCTCAAAACTGCCGGAAAAGAAGCCGGCGCCGACATTGAGCGACTGCAGAAGCACCCCGCTGACCGGGCGCACGATGCCGTCGTCCTTGAAGCTGCCGGTAAACAGGCCGCTGGCAGACACCAGACCGAGTTTCAGGCCACTCGCATCGACAGGCACCAGAAGCTTGTTCTTCGCATCGAGCGTGAGCAACCGCTCATAGGGATCCTCGTCAAGGCCCCCACCGCTGGCGGTGAGTTGCAGATTCTCCGGGCCCTCCGCCACCGCCAGGGCGCGCTGGCCCGTCGCCGGCGGCGTGTAGCGCGCCCCAAAGAAGTCGAGTTCCGTGGTGAAGGCACCGCTGTGAAACGGGCCCGGGGTTTCCGGCTTCCGCCAGTCCGCCGTGCCCGCGAAATCGCTGATGCCGGGATCCGTGACGAAGGCCACCTGCGCCGAGAGCAGCCCGGTCTTCTTGTAGAGCAGCACGAACAAGGGCCAGCTGCCATCGCCCACAATCAGGCTGCCGTGGGTGAAGGCGGTGTTGTCGGCCAACCGTCCGGCGAGAGTGAGGCCGCCGGTGTTCTTGACCGTCACCAGTCCGTAGCCATCGCCCTGGGGAATGCCGGCCCCGGCCTCGGTGGGCGCAAACAGCGCGGTGTATTTTCCGATCCAGCCGGCCGGCAACGGATTCGTCTTCGCATTGAACAACGCCTGCTCGGCCATAACGTCCGAATCAAAACCGTCGGCAGCAAGCGTGCCGGTGATACGCGGCGCCGCGGCGAGCAGGTCGAGCGTCAGCGTCAAACCGGTGAAGGGCGGCTTGCCGTTGAGCACGATGGGCGCGGCGCTGCCATCGGCGAGAAAGCTGCCCTTGAAGGTGACAGTGACACCGCCGACGATGAATTTGCCCGTGAAGGCACCGCTGGCCAGCAGGTTCAGGGTGAGGATGCCACTGTTGGCCGCCTCTGGCGTGGCATTCGTGATCCGCCCCTGGTAGACACCTGCCAAATGCGGCGGTGGTGCCGCATCCGGGGTGACCGAGTCAACTCTGGAGACAAGCGCCCCGTTCGGGTCGTAGCCGTACGCGGTGCGGCTTTCCCCATCGTAATTCACCGCGGTGAGGCGACCGGCGCTGTCGTAGCGGTAGGTGAGGCGGGCGGCCTGGAGAGAAGTGGAGACCAGCAACAGGCCGAGGAGAGTCAGGCTTGAAAAGCGATTCATAACCGTGTTGGCTTGGAAAAGGGTGGGTCTGTGGGGCAACATCAGCGCGGCACCGTGCCTCCGAGGCTGCGAATGATCTTGCCGAAGGCCTTGCGCTGACGCTTGAGTTCTTCGTAGGCGCGAACCTTGGCTTCGGTTCCGCCCATGGATTGCTGCATCTCCATGAGCAGGGCGTCCTCGGCGGCCTTCAGGGCGTTGTAGACGGCGAGAAAATGCTGCAGCAGCATCGCATTGAGAAGTTCAGTCTGGCTTGGCCCGGAATCGGCGCTGTTGCCAGCCACCGTACTATTGGAAATCTCGATCGTTCCGCCGCCATGAAAAAGCCCGCCACCGCCAGCCTGGATGATTTGTGGACGGCCACTGCCGTCGAAATCCCCCACGGCGACGTGCACCCCTCCCGCAAAGCTGGGGGCATCGCTGTGCCCGCTGCCATCAACGCCGTTGAAGACAGCCGGGTGCCCCGGCAGCGCGGGGGAGGGTCGGGAGGCCTGCCAAGCCGCCAACCGAGCAGCGGCATCCGCCAGCACCCGCTGCCTGCTTTCCATGTAGAGCTGGTTGCGATATTTGAGGGCATTTTCCTCTCTCACCCTCTCATCCTGAAGCAGGAAAACCTCTGCAAGCCACCAAAAGGCATACGCCCCGATGTTGTGCTCCTTCATGGATGAAAACACGGTTCCAACCACGCTCGAAACATCATCCTTCATCCCGAGGGGATCGACATACCGCAGGGGATTCTGCGAGGCATAGGCATAGGGGTTGAACGATTTGACATCGTGCAGCCGCGGCGGCAGCGGGTCGCGCGAAAGAAACTGCGCCGTCTGCGGATCGTAGTACCGCGCCCGCATCTGGTAGAGCGCCCCCTCCACGCGCACCCCAAACGCGCCAATGTATGTGAAGGGCTGCGTGCTCGTGCCGTTGTGCGCCAGCGCCTCGCCATACGGACCGTAAGCATAGCTGTCGGTCACCGCCCCGCTATCATCACTCAGGGCCAGCGTCGAGCCCATCCGGTCGAAGTGATAAAACGTTGGTTCGTTGCTGCCCAAATCCATGCTGTAGAGCAGCCTGCCACCCGGAGTCCACACGTAGGCCCGGTCCGAGCCCGTTGGCCGGTCCTCATACACAATCGGCGCCAGTCCCAGTGCGTAATGATGGTAAAACCGCGTCATCTGCCCGTCCACCTCGCGCGTCACCAAGTCGCCCAGGCCGTTGTAGGTGAACTCCACGCCCTCGGCCTGCACCAGTCGCGAGGCTCCATCCCACTGATAGGCTTTCCCGCCCGGCGCGGAGGTCATCCGCCCGAGCATGTCGTAGGCGTAACCCGGACTGACGATCTCGCCCGCCTTGCCAAATTTCAGCGCCTGCGCCGCCGCTGTCACCTCCGGCACCACCGGTGCCGTGTAGTCGACCGCCGCCACCTCGCCCGCCGCATTGAGGTCGTATTGCAGATCCACGAACCCGCCCTCCTGAATCCGCGTCAACCGACCCGCCGCATCGTAGGTGTAGGTCGAAGCAACTCCCCCCGAAGCGCGCGTGATGCCGGTTAGGCGACCCGCGTCATCATAGGCAAAGTCCAGGTCCGTGCCGGCGCTGTCCGTCACCCCGGTGAGGCGGTTGCGACTGTCATAGGCATAAGTCACCACGAGGGCGCCGTCGTGATAGCTGACCGTCTGCAGTCGGCCGCCGTTGTCATAAGTCGCCCCGAAGGCCTTGCCGTTTTGCGCGCAGCTCGTCACCCGTTCCTCGGCATCGTAAGCCAAATCCACGCCGTCAGCCGTCGTCAACCGGTTGAGGTCGTCGTAGCCAAAGACCAGGTCCGGCCCGGAGCTGAACTGCGCGCGGGTCAGGTTGCCGGCATCATCCAGGGTTAGCCCGCAGGTCGCCGCATCCGGATAAGTCAGACTGGCCAGCTGGCCGCGGTTGTCATAGCCGAGGCTGGTGCTGCGCCCGAGCGGGTCCGTACGCTTGGCCAGTCGGCCCGATTTCAGATACGTGCCGCTCCACGAGCCGCCGTTGGGCGCGGTGATCTTGATGGCATTCCCCAGCGCATCGCGAGCCACCTTGACGGAACCCCCACCCTGCTCCGCCACACCGATCAACCGGCCGATCTTGTCGTAGCTGTAAATCGTTTGCCGCCCCAGTGAATCGAAGCTCTGCCGCACCCGCTGCAGCGGATCGCGCACCACCCGCGCCGTGTGACCCAGCGGATCGCTGCTTTCCATCACGAACCCCAGGGCATTGCGCCG
>CANNUR010000065.1 GCA_947523045.1 uncultured Prosthecobacter sp. | reverse complement strand
GCCGCAGGCCCTGCGCCGCGCGCTGCCCGGCACGACCGGGCAGCTGGTTTCGCTCATCAAGGATTCCTCGCTGCTCTCGGTGATCGGTGTCGAGGAACTGGTACAGAAGGTGCGCATCCTCAACTCCGGCAGCTACACCTCGCTCGAAGGCTATCTGCCGCTGGCGGTGGCCTATCTGGCGGTCACCCTGCCGCTCTCCTGGTATGCCCGGCGCCTGGAAGGGAGGTTCGCCTATGAAACTTGAGGCTGATGAAGTGACAAAGCGATACGGCGATTTTCAGGCCCTTGCCGGCGCCTGTTTCGCCACCGGCAGCGAAGCCCGCGTGGTGGCCCTGCTCGGGCCGAGCGGTGGCGGCAAGTCCACCCTGCTGCGCGTGCTCGGCGGCCTGCTGCTGCCCGAGGCGGGCGAGGTACGCATCGACGGCGAGGCCCTGCCTCATGAGCCGGCGGCAGCGCTGGCGGTGCTGCGCCGCAACGGCTTTGTCTTCCAGGGCTACAACCTGTTTCCCCACCTGAGCCTGCAGGAAAACATCACCCTGCCCCTGTGCGAGGTCCACGGCCAGAACGCCTCGGCCGCCGCGGCGCGGGCGCTGGAACTGCTGGAGCGACTTGGCCTTGCGGAGCATCGCCACAAGCGCCCGGCCGAACTCTCCGGCGGCCAGCAGCAACGCGGTGCCATCGCCCGTGCCCTGGCGCCGCGCCCGCGCCTGCTGCTGCTCGACGAGCCAACCTCGGCGCTCGACCCCGTGATGACTGGCGAGGTGCTCGATGTCGTCCGTGAACTTGCCGAGGGCGGTCAGCAGATCGTGCTCGCCACCCATGAGATCCACTTTGCCCGGCACGTCGCCGACTGGGTGGTGTTCCTGGCCGGCGGTCGCGTGCTGGAAAGCCGTCCGGCGGCGGATTTCTTCCGAGAACCGGCCTGCGACGCGGCGCGCGACTACCTCGGCGGCCTGTCCAGGTACCGCTGAGTCGCCAGCAAAATGCAAAGGCCTGCCCGCCGCTGTCGTACAGGCAGGTGCGTGCGTCTTTTTCTCCATGCCGCCGGTCGCTGGGCCGGTCTGCCTGCCGTGCTGGTGGCGACGGCTTCCTCCGCCGTTGCTGCGGAGGTGTTTTTTGAGGATCGCGTGTCTCCCCTGCTGGAACAGCGCTGCCGGGAGTGCCACAATCCGCAGACCCGCCGTGCCAACCTCGATTTGAGCAGTGCCGAAGCCCTGCTACGCGGCAGTGACTCGGGTCCGGTGGTCAAGCCGGGCGATCCCCAGCACAGCACGCTCTATGAAATGGTCCACACCGGCGAGATGCCGCGCAAGGGCGACAAATTGACGGCGGAGCAGATGCATTGGATTGAGGACTGGATCCGCGGCGGGGCGCGTTTTCGCAACGCGCCGGTGGCCGAGGCGCGCCTGCACAAGCACGATGTGCTGCCCGTGCTGCTGCTGCGCTGCACGGCCTGCCACGGCGCCGAACTCCAGCGCGGTGGACTCGACCTGCGGCAACCGGAAAACCTACTCACCGGCGGCACCGCCGGTCCCGCCGTTGTGCCCGGCAATCCCGCCGCCAGCCTGGCCCTGCAGCGCGTCGAACAGGAACTCTGCCCGCCCAAGGATCAGTTGCTCAAGTACTTCGTCGAGCGGCCCTCCTCGGTGGAGATCGACAAGCTGCGCGAGTGGATCGCCGGCGGCGCCTCGATGCGTGAGACGCCACCCGATGTCGCCAACGGCGAGCCGGATCCGCTGGTCACCGATGCCGACCGCGCGCACTGGGCCTTTCAAAAACTGCCGGCGCGCGTGCCGGTGCCGGCGGCGCAGGGGGCGATACCGCTGCGGCCGGTCGATGCCTTCCTGCGCGTGCGCCAGCGCGAGCGCGGGCTCGACTTCGCCCCCGAGGCGCCGCGCCATGTCCTGGTGCGACGGGTGTATTTCGATCTCACCGGCCTGCCACCTTCGGTTGAGGAACTGGCGCGCTGGCTGGAGCATCCGAGCGACGGCTGGTACGCCGAGATGGTCGATCATCTGCTCGCCTCGCCGCACTACGGCGAGCGCTGGGGGCGCTTCTGGCTCGACGTCGCCGGGTACGCCGATTCCGAGGGTGGCACGTCCGAGGATCCGGTGCGTGAGACGGCCTGGAAGTACCGCGACTACGTCATCCGCTCGCTCAATGCCGACAAGCCCTGGGATCGCTTCCTGCTTGAGCAACTCGCCGGCGATGAACTCGCCGAGCACAGCGATCCGGCGCGGGTGACCGACACGGTGGTCGAGCAATTGATTGCCACCGGCTTCCTGCGCATGGGTGTCGACCAGACCGGATCGCGCACGATGAATTTTGTGCCTGAGCGCCTCGGCGTCATTGCCGATGCCCTGCAGGTGGTGGGTTCCGGCATTCTTGGCCTGACGCTCGATTGCGCGCGCTGCCACAGCCACAAGTACGACGCCCTGCCGCAGCGCGATTATTACCGGCTCAAGGCGGTTTTTCAGGGCGCGCTCGATGAACACGACTGGCTGACGTGGAAGAACCGCAACCTTGAGGTGGCTCCTGCGGAGGTGGCTGCCCGTCACAAGCAGGTCGTCGCCGACCTGCAGAAGCAGATCAAGGCCGCCGAGGGGCGCCGTGCCGCCGCCTTGAAGTCGGTCCAGGACCGCTATTACCAGGAGCGCTGGCCGAAGCTGGCCAAGGCCGAGCAGGCGGCGATCCTCGCCGCGGTCAAGGCCGATGCCGGCCGTCGCAGCCGGCGCGAGGAGGAACTGGTGCGCCGCTACGAAACCGAGCTGAAACCGGTGGAAGGCGTGCTGGTGGAGCGGCATCCCGAACTCGGCGTGCAACTGCGCGCCCTCGATGCCGACATCGCCGCCCTGCGTGAGCGCCTGCCACCACCGCTGGCGGTGCGCGCCCTCTGGGACCGCGGCCGGCCCTCGCCGACCTACCTGCTCGCGCGCGGCGAGGCTCATCGCCCAACCCGGCTGGTCGGCCCGGGTGTGCCTTCGGTGCTGACCGATGGTCGCACCCCCTTTGTCGCCGCGCCGCCCTGGCCGGGGGCGGACAAGACCGGTCGCCGCCTGGCCTTCGCCCGCTGGCTGACCACCCCCGACCACCCGCTCACCGCCCGCGTGCTCGTCAACCGCGTCTGGGCGAAGTACTTCGGTCGTGGCTTGGTTGCCACCCTCGACAACTTCGGCGTCCAGGGCGCCAAACCGACGCACCCGGAACTGCTCGACTGGCTGGCGCGCGATTTCGTCGACAGCGGCTGGAGCCTGAAACACCTGCATCGCACGCTGCTGCTGTCGCGCGCCTACCGGCAGAGCTCGGTGGCTGAGACGGCGCAGGCGGTCGATCCGGAAAACTTGCTGCTCGCGCGCATGAGCCTGCGCCGGCTCGATGCCGAGGCCTTGCGCGATGCCTTGCACGCGGTGGCCGGCCGGCTGGATGCCCGTCTGTTTGGCCCACCTGCGCCGGTCAGCGTGCGCGCCGACGGGCTCATTGTCGATGACCCGGCCGCGGCCGGTCACCGCCGCAGCGTCTACCTGCGCCTGCGCCGAACGGAGATGCCCTCACTGCTGGCCACCTTTGATTACCCGGAGATGCAGCCCAACTGCATCCAGCGCAACATCTCGACGGTGTCGCTGCAGCCGCTCATGCTGATGAACAACCAGCGCGTGCGCGAACTCGCCGGCGCCTTTGCCGACCGCCTGCTGGCGGCGTCGCCCGACACGGATCCGGTGCGGCTGGCCTTTGAGACCGCCCTGCAGCGCACGCCCGCGGCCGAGGAAGTCGCGGCAGCCCAGGCCGTGCTGGTGCAGGCGCGGACGTCCTGGCAAAACGAGGGGCTGCCGCCCGAGCGCGCGCACCGCGAAGCCCTCGCCGCCCTCTGTCACACCCTGTTCAACACCGCCGAGTTTCTTCATGTCGACTGAGCACGCCATGTCCGGCCTGACCCGCCGCTCCTTTTTCCATCGGATGTCCGACGGCCTCTGCGGTGCCGCGCTGGCGCACCTGTTTGCCGGCGACGGTCTGCTCGCGGCCTCGGCTCCCGGGCGCCACGATCTCAGCCCGAAGTCGCCGCATCGGCCGGCGCGGGCGAAGTCGGTCATTCATCTGTTCATGAATGGCGGGCCCAGCCAGATGGACCTGTTTGATCCCAAGCCCGCCCTTGAGCGGTATGCCGGCAAGTCCTTCCCGGGCCGGGTCGAGGAGCTGGGCAATGTCGGGGCCGCCAATGTCGGTGCCATCATGCCGGGCCGCTTCAAGTTCGCCCGCCACGGCCAGTCCGGGATGTGGATGTCGGACGCCCTGCCGCACACGGCCAAGGTGATCGATGAGCTCTGCTTCGTGCATTCGCTCTGGACGGATCATCCGAACCACGACAACGCCCTGTACAAGATTCACAGCGGCCGCCTGTTCATGGGGCATCCCTCCCTCGGCGCCTGGATTGCCTACGGCCTCGGCAGCGAGTGCCAGGATCTGCCCGCCTATGTCGTGCTCGATGACGAGCGCGGCCTGCCGAAGAACGATGTGCGCAACTGGACCTCGGCCTTCCTGCCGCCGATCTACCAGGGCACGCGCTTCCGCAGCACGGGTGCGCCCATCCTCAACCTGACGCCAGAGTTCGACCAGCCGGCGCCCGTCGCCGATGCCGCTCGCGATCTGCTCGACCGCCTCGATCGTCGGCACCGCGCCCTGCGTCCCGGTTATCCGGAGCTGGATGCCCGCATCGAGGCCTACAGCCTAGCCGCGCGCATGCAGCTCAGCGCCAGCGACGTGCTCGATCTGTCAAGTGAAAGCGAGGCGACCCGCACCGCCTACGGCATCGGCAACCCGGTCACCGATTCGTACGGCCGCCGCTGCCTGATGGCGCGCCGGCTCGTCGAGCGCGGCGTGCGCTTCGTGCAGCTCTTCCTGGACGACCAGCCCTGGGACAATCACAGCAATCTCGCTGAGACCCTGCTGTCCGCCTGCGAACGCACCGATCAGCCGGTGGCGGCGCTCATCCGTGACCTGCGCCAGCGCGGCCTGCTCGACGACACCCTGGTCATCTGGGGCGGCGAGTTCGGACGCACGCCGACCTCGCAGAAGATCGGCAAGGAGTTCAGCGGTCGCGACCACAACATGCAGGGCTTCACCACCTGGATGGCCGGCGGCGGGTTGAAGCGCGGCTTCAGCTACGGCGAAACCGACGAGCTCGGCCACAAGGCGGTGGTCGATCCGGTCAGTGTGCCGGACTTTCACGCGACCATCCTGCACGCGCTCGGTCTCGACGCCGAGCGACTGCACTACGAGCGCAACGGCCTCGAGGAACGGCTCACCGGTTTTGCCTCGCCGAAGGTGGTGCAGGGCATCTTCGCCTGAATTCACCCGCGGCGCAGCAGGCGGCGGAAGTTGCCGCCGAGCACGAGGTGCTTTTCGGCCTCGGTGAGACCGGCAAACAGAATCTTGCCCAGCTCCGTGCCGAGCGAGCGCGAGGGCAGGTGGCTGCCGAAGACGACGCGTTCGGCGCCGAGTTCACGCACCGCCATCTTCAGGAAGCCGGCGGTGGCATCGAACCCGGAGGTTTCGACGACGATGTTGGGTGAGTCGCGCACGGCGCGCAGGCCCAGCTCCCAGTTGCCACCGGCATGGGCGCAGATGAAGGTCTGTTCCGGAAAGCGGGCCGCCAGTTCGGCGAGGTCGGACGGGGTCGATCCGTGGGGCGGTCCTGGCTCGTTGGTCTTGAACCAGGTGTGCATCATGATCGCGCCGCCGAGGGCGGCGACGCGTTCGACGAGTCGGGCGACATCCGGATGCGTGCAGGGCAGGCCGGCGGGCGCTCCACCGGGAAAATACACGCCGACCATGGGGCTGTCGCGCAGCCAGCGGTCGAGGGCGGTCAGCGAGCGTTGCGGTTCGCGGGCATTGACCTGGATCATGCCGAGCATCAACTCCGGCCAGCGCCGCAGGGGTTCGTCGATCTGCCCAGGATGATCGGTGGCCCACTGCTCGATGGCGCTGCCGCCAGTGCCGAGGCCGACATCCGGAAAGTAGCAGAGTTTTTTCAGGGCTGCGCGTTCGACCAGGGGCAGCAGGGCTTCGATGGCCGGTACCGTGGCCGCGCCGCGCGCCTGGGTCAGGTAGGAATCCCAAATTTCATAGCGCGCCAGGTCCTCGGTGGAGGGCAGGGGAGACCAGGCTGGCGGCGGTGTCGGCATGGCGGATCAGGCAGGCAGCAGGCGGCGGGCGTTGGTGAAGAGCAGGGCTTCGGCCTCGGCAGGCGCCAGACCGGTGTGCAGGCCTTCCTCAAGCCGGATCAGCGCCGCTTCGGGAATGAGGAAGGGGGCGTGGGAGCCAAACAAGACACGTCCGGCGCCTGCAAGGCTGACGAGGCGGGTGACGCCATCGGTGGCCTCGGTGCGGGCAATGTCGAACCACAGGTTGGGTTGCCGGGCCAACTCGGCGGTGATGCTGCCGGGCCGGTGGTTGAGCAATTGGACGCGCGTTTGGCCATGGCGTGCCAGCAGGGCGGGCAGGGGACGCAGATCGACATCGGCCACCTGGGTCTGCGGCGGCTGGGTGCGGGTGTCCTCGGTGGCGACGACCAGTTGCACAAGCAGGCTGGCCTCGCCGGCGAGTTGCAGCAGGCGTTCGAACGCGGGATGATCCAGACCGTAACCGTGATGGTTCGGGTGCAGGCGGATGCCAGGCATGCCGTGCACGTGGGCGCAGCGCCGCAGATCCTCCGGCCAGTCGGGCAGCAGTGGGTTGACCGAACCAAAGGGACGCAGGCGCAGGGAGCGTACCTCGCCACAGGCGGCGGCGAGGCGGCGGTTGACGCCATCGAGGTCGCGATGCAGCAGGCCCTCGAAGCTGCCGGCCCAGGCTTCGCCGACGCCGAGCGCCGCCAGCCGGGTGGTGAGCGCGGCGGGTTCATCGAGCGGCAGGCGACGGAATGGCCAGTGGAACAGGCTGACGTTGGCATCCGTCAAGGTCGGCGCGGCCGAGGCGCCGCGGATCGGCAGCGCGGCCGAGGCGAGGGCGGCTTGCAGCAGGCGGCGGCGGGAGAGGGCGGGCATCGACCGGGAAACAACGCCGGACGGGCGCTGCCTCGTTCATCGGCCGGGCAAAAGGCGCGTCTGGTCGCAGATGCTTTTTTGGCAAGCTCGCCATCCGGCCGACGTTACTCCGTCACCCCCACCCCATGAACCTTTTGAAGGCCCGTCCCCGCGCCGGGCGCCCGCCGACGCCCTGTGCCTTTCTTCTTTTCGCTGCCACCGCCCTGACCGCGGCGCCGCTGCCTGCGCCCCTGGCCGGTTTTCTCGATCAGCACTGCCTGGAATGCCACGATGGCGACATCCAGAAGGGCGGCCTCGATCTGACCGCCCTGCCGTTCGAGCTGGCGGATCGCGACGTCTTTGCCAAGTGGCAGCGGGTGTTTGAGCGCGTGCACGATGGCGAGATGCCTCCGGCCAAGAAGGAGCGCCCGGCCAAGCCGGACTTGGAGGGATTCCTGGCCGGACTCAAAAAGCCGCTGGTCGACACCGATGCCGCCGACATCGCCGCCAACGGGCGCGTGCGCGGCCGCCGGCTGACGCGCACGGAGTACGAGCACACCCTGCACGACCTGCTCGGCATCGATCTGCCGCTCAAGCTGCTTTTGCCGGAGGACGCGGCTGCGCACGGCTTTGAAACGGTCGCCACCGCCCAGCAACTCTCCCACCACCAGCTGGCCCGCTACCTGGACGCCGCCGATCTGGCGCTCAACGATGCCTTCAAGCGCGCCTTTGAGGGCGACAAACCCTATCAGAAGCATCACACGCCCAAGGAGATGGGCGTGCACCGCGGCGGCAACAACCGCATGCCGGAACACCGCGGCAACCGTACCATCTCCTGGCCGATCACCCTGCAGTTCTTCGGTCGCCTGCCCGCCACCAGTGTGCCGGCCGACGGCTGGTACCGGGTCACTCTGCGCGAGGTGCAGGCGATCAATCCCGGTCCAGGCGGTGCCGTCTGGGGCACCCTGCGCTCCGGGGCCTGTTCCTCGGCGGCGCCCATGCTGTACATGCTTGGCCTGGTCGAGGCCACCGCCACACCGCGCGACCTCACCTATGAAGCCTGGATCCAGCGCGGCCACATGCTCGAAATCCGGCCCAACGATGCAACTCTCAAGCGCGCCCCTACCGGCGCCACCGGAGGCAACGTGTCGTTTGTCGGGCGCGACCTTGAAAAAGAGGGCTACCAGGGGATCGCCTTCACCGGCATCGACGTCGAGCGGATCCATCCGAATGGCGACCGCCAGAAGGTGAAGCACCACCTCTATGGCAAGGGCGGCTTTGACGCCCTCAAGAACGGCGAACTCGATGGCCTGATCGACCGCTTTGCCGAACGCGCCTTTCGTCGCCCGGTCACCGCGGCGCAGACCGCTCCCTATCGCGAACTCGCCCGCCAGGCGCTGGCCGAAGGCGACAAGCCGGCTGATGCGCTGCGCGCAGCCTACCGTGCCATCCTCTGCTCGCCGCGCTTTCTCACCTTCCTGGAGGCGCCGGGGCCCCTGGATGACCACGCGCTCGCCTCGCGCCTCGGCTACGCGCTGTGGGCGTCGATGCCGGATGCGGAACTGCTCGAGCTGGCCGGCGCGGGACGCCTGCGCGAACCGGCCGTGCTGGCGGCGCAGGTCGAGCGCCTGCTCGGCGATGCCAAGGCGCGCCGTTTCATCGTCGGCTTCACCGATCAATGGCTGAAGCTGAACCAGATCGATTTCACCACGCCGGACACCCGCCTCTACCGCGAGTTCGATCCGGTGGTTCAGGAATCGATGCTCCAGGAGACGCGCACCTACTTCACCGAGCTGATCCAAAAGGATTTGCCGGTCACCCATTTGGTCCATTCCGACTTCACCTTCCTCAATGAGCGGCTTGCCCGCCACTACCGCGGCCAGTGGGCGCTGCAGCCTGGCGACGGCCTGCAGAAGGTCGCGCTCAAGCCCTCGGACCGCCGTGGTGGCCTGGTCACTCAGGGGGCCATTCTCAAGGTCACCGCCGATGGCACCAGCAGCTCGCCGGTGGTGCGCGGGGTCTTCGTCAACGAGCGCCTGCTCGGCACCCACATCCCGCCGCCCCCGCCCGGTGTGCCCGCCATCGAACCCGACATCCGCGGCGCCACCAGCATCCGCGACCAGCTCGACAAACATCGCAACAACGAGAGCTGCGCCAGCTGCCACCTCACCATCGATCCGCCGGGCTTCGCCCTCGAAAACTACGATCCGGTGGGCGTCTGGCGGGTGAAATACGGCCAGAACGGCAAGGGCGTGAAGATCGATGCCACGGGTCGTACCCCGGACGGCCAGGGGTTCGAAGACATCTTGACCTGGCAGAAGATTTACACCGCCCGCGCCGACCTGCTGGCCCGCGGTTTTGTCCGTCACTTCCTCACCTATGCCACCGGCGCCCCGCCGCGCTTCAGCGAGGAAGCGGCCGTCGAGGCGATCGCCCGCCGCGCCGCCGCCGGCGGGCACGGCCTGCGCAGCCTGATCCGCGAAGCGGTTTTGAGCGACATTTTCCGCACCAAGTGACGTTCCCCTTTTGCCCCCCATGAGCACCTTCACCTTTCAGAAGCATCTTTCCCGTCGCGCCCTGCTGCGCGGTGCCGGCGTCACGCTCGGCCTGCCCCTGCTTGAGGCCATGACCCCGGCCTTGGCGGCCGTGCCCGAAGCGAAGACGGCGCGCCGCTTCGTCGGCGTCAGCATGGCGCTTGGCCTGCACAATCCCAACTTGGTGCCGGAGGGCGGCGGCCGTGACTACAAGCCCTCGCGCTACCTGAAGTCGATCCAGGATCTGCGCGAGCATTTCACCGTCGTTTCCGGTTCCTCGCACCCGGGCGTGACCGGTGGACACACGGCGGAGGGCAGCATCTTTTCGGCCTGTCCGAACGCGCGCGGTGCGACCACGCGCAACACGATCTCGCTCGATCAGCTCATGGCCAAGCAGCTCGGTCATGAGACGCGCTTTCCCTCGCTCGTGCTCAACACGAACAGCCAGACCAGCCCGAGCTACACGGAGAATGGCTCGATGATTCCGGCCGAGAACAACGCCATGCGCCTGTTCACACGCCTCTTCGTCAATGACACGCCTGCCGAGCAGGCGCGCCAGGCCCAGCTCATCCGCCAGGGACGCAGCGTCATGGACGTCGTCGGCGCCGAGGCAAAGGCCCTCATGCGCGAGGTTGGCGCGGGCGACCGCGACAAGCTCGATGCCTGGTTCACCAGCGTGCGCGATTTGGAACAGCGGCTCGCCGCCAACGAGGCCTGGACGCACCGGCCGAAGCCGAAGGTTGCGCTGGCGCCGCCGGCGCGCATCCCCCGCGACAACGAGGTCGAGGTGGATCGCATCTTCCTGGACATTGTACACATGGCACTGGCCACCGACAGCACCCGCTTCATCACCCTGCACATCACCGGCAATAATGTTCAGGGCATCGAGGGCGTCGACGAGAGTTACCACAGCCTCAGCCACCACGGCATGGACGACGAAAAACTCGCCCAGCTCGCCATTGTCGAGCAGGGCGTCGTCAACGCTTGGGGCGATTTCCTGCGCAAGCTCAAGTCGGACAAGCTGCTCGACGAAACGATGGTGCTGCTCACCTCGAACCTCGGCAATGCCTCCAGTCACGACAACAAGAACATGCCGGTGCTGTTTGCCGGTGGCGGCTTCAGGCACGGTCAACACCTGGCCTTCGACCAGAAGGACAACTACCCGCTGCCCAACCTCTACCTGGGCGCCCTGCAGCGCCTCGGCCTTGAGCAGGAACGCTTCGCCACCAGCACTGGCACGATGACCGGCTTGGAAGCGTGAGTTTGGGCTTGGGCGGCGTTTCATGACTCCTGAAGCGCTGCCCGAGGGCTTTGCGGCCTCGCGCACCGAGGTCGCATCCCTGTCGCAGGAAGCGGCCCGGCCATCGCGTTTTTTTACCGATGCGCTCCCTGCTTTTTTGCCTGCTGCCCCTGACGCTTGTCGCTGCCGACTGGCCCGCCTACCGTGGCGATGCCGCACGCAGCGGGTACTCGGCCGAGGTCATTCCCAATCAACTGCGCGAGCGCTGGCAGTTCCGCCTGCCTGCGGCGCCCAAGCCGGCCTGGCCGACCTCCGACCGCATGGAGTTCGATCTCGCCTTCCAACCGATTCTGGTCGGCGATCGGGTGCTCTTCGGCAGTTCAGCCGATGACCAGGTCTATGCGCTCGACGCGGCCAGTGGGCGGATTCGCTGGCGCTTTTTCACCGGCGGTCCCGTGCGTTTTGCCCCGGTCGCCTGGCGGGACCGGGTCTTTGTCGCCAGCGACGATGGTTTCCTCCACGCCCTGGCCCTCGCCGATGGTCGCGTGCTCTGGCAGCATCGTGCAGGTCCGGACAGTCGGCAGGTGCTCGGCAACGAGCGCTTGATTGCGCATTGGCCGGCGCGCGGCGGACCGGTGGTCTGGGAGGACACGGTGTATTACAGCGGCGGCATTTGGCCGAGCGACGGCGTTTTTCTGCATGCGCTCGACGCCGCGACCGGCAAGCCGGCGTGGAGCAACGGTGAGACTGGAGGTTTGTTCATGGCGCAACCGCACGGCGGTGCCGAGGCGGCAAGCGGGGTGGCGCCACAGGGGTATCTTTTGGCCACGGCTGAGGCCCTGGTGGTGCCGACCGGTCGCGCGGTGCCGGCGGTGTTTGAGCGCGGCGACGGCACATTGCGCTACTATCACCTGCAGAAGAACCAGCAACGCGGTGGTACGCGCACCCTTTTGAGCGACAACCACTTTCTCAATGCCGGCTGCCTCTTTGACCTGCCGGGTGGCGATCTCGCGCATCAGCTCGGTCTCGGTGCCGCCGTGGCGATTCCCGGTGGCATGGTGCGCGCCGAAGGTCGTTCGCTGGCGACCTATCGCTGGCGCGAGGTCGAGAAGATTGATCGCAAGGGTGTGGCGGCCAAGGTGCGCACGCTCGTGCAGGACAAACTGACGCCGCTCGACGGCGAGGTGCTGGAATTCATCATCACCGGGCCGGAAGCCGTGGTCGGTTTTGACGGCCGCGTCGGTGCCATCGATTACAACGGCCAGCGCACCCAGTGGTGGCAGCAGCCGGTCGAGGGCAGGGTGCTCGGTCTGGCGGCCGGCAACGGCCGGTTGGTGGCGACGACCGACCGCGGTGTGGTCTACCTCTTCGATGGCGACCCGGCACCACTGCCCGCCGCGGCGGCTCTGACTCAGGTCGAGCCGCCGGCAGCGGCGGCGTTGGCGGAGGCGCAGGCCGTGCTGGAGGCCGCTGATGTGCGCGCCGGTTATGCCGTGCTGCTCGGAGCGGAGCAGGCCGACTTTGCCCTGGCCCTGGTCCAGCAGTCGGAACTCCATCTCATCGTACAGGAACCGGACGCAGCCCTGGCGCAGGCGCTGCGTCTGCGGGCGGCGGCCGCCGGCGTGTATGGCACGCGTGTGGCGGTGCGCACCGGTGCGCTGGAGGCGACCGATTTTCCCAAGCACTTCGCCAATCTGGTGGTGTCGCCGCGACAGGTCATGCCGGCGGTTCAGGCGGAGATGGAGCGGCTGTGCCGGCCTTACGGCGGTGTCATCTGCCAGCGCGCCGATCGCCGCATCACCCGGGCTGGCGCACCGGCCGGCGCGGGCGAGTGGACCCACCAGAACGGCAGTCCCGCCAACACGCTCTGCTCCGACGATGAACGGGAGAAGGGCAAGCTGTCGATGTTCTGGTTCCGCGACGTCGACTTCGAGGTGGCCAACCGCCACGGCCAGGGTCCGGCGCCCCTGGTCGCCCGGGGCTTCATGGTCACCAGCGGCGTGCACGGACTGTGCTGTGTCGACGCCTACAACGGTCGCAAGCTCTGGGAGTTCGACGTGAAAAACCTGCTCATCGACTTCGATGGCATCCATCACGATGTCGGCATCGGCGACACCGGCGGCCCGTTCTGTCTCGGCGGCGACTCGGTCTATGTGAAGAGCGGCAACCGCTGCCTGCGCATTGACTTGGCCAGCGGCCGTCTGCTCGGCGAGTTCACCACGCCAGTGCCGGCGGATGCCCCCAACCGCAACTGGGGCTACCTTGCCTACGAGAACGGTCTGTTGTTTGGATCGGTCGAAAACGCGGCGCACAACGTCAGTCCGCGCTACCAGCTCAGCCAGTTGCGCACGGAATCGGTGCGCTTTTTTGCCCTCGATCCGACCACCGGTCAGGTGAGGTGGAGTTACGAAGCGAAGGG
>CANNUR010000064.1 GCA_947523045.1 uncultured Prosthecobacter sp. | reverse complement strand
ACCTGGCGCTGGGCACTCTGGCAGACCCCGTCCGGACTGCCCAGGTAGTGCACTGGTTGGCCCTTCGACTGGAACTGGATGCCCTGGAATTTGCTCGGCAGGATGCCGGCGGACCATTGGCGCGCCGAGACCGGCTGCTGGCCGGTTTTGCCGGCCGAGGTGAGCACGACAAAACCCGGCAGATCGCGGGTGTCGCAACCGAGGCCATAGAGCAGCCAGGAGCCCATGCTGGGGCGGCCCTTGATGATGCTGCCCGTGTTCATGAATGCATGGGCCGTGTCATGGTTGATCTGCTCGGTCTGCATCGAGCGGATCACGCACAGATCATCGGCAACACCGCCGAGGTGGGGGAAGAGGTCGGCGATCTCCTGGCCGGACTGCCCCCACCTGTGGAAGCCGCAGAAGGCGCCGCGCGCCTTGAGTTCGGCATTCTGCAACTGGGCGAGCTGCTGACCGCGGGTGAAGGATTCAGGGAAGGGCTTGCCATCGAGGGCCTTCAGGCGCGGCTTCCAATCGAAGGTCTCCAGATGCGAGGGGCCGCCGGCCATGCACAGAAAGATGACCCGTTTGGCCCGCACCGGCGTGTGTGGCGCAGCGAGGGCGCCGGGCACGCCGGCGGCAGCCTGTCCGGCGAGGGCGGCGAAGGCCATGCCGCCCAAGCCGTAGGCCGACTGGGTTAGGAAGGCGCGGCGGTTGACGCTCAGCGCGTGGGCGGATGGGTCGAACGGGGCCATGCTGGTGATACGTTCGCCGCGGCCGCCGGCGTTCAACGATGCTCCACGACATCGCCAGCCTCAAACCGCACCTTGGGCAGGCCCGCGTAGCGGTCATCCGGGCTGCGGTAGCCGGCCGGGCAGAGCACGGCGGTGGTCAGGCCGCGTTGGTCCAGACCGAGGGCGGCGTCAAACTTGGCTGCATTGAAACCTTCCATCGGGCAGGTGTCGACCCCGTGCAGGGCGGCGGCGAGCATGAACTGGCCGAGGGCAAGGTAGGCCTGAAGCTTGGCCCATTGCTCGAGGGCGCCCTCGCGCGCCACCATGCCATCACGGAAGCCGCAGACCATCTTGCGAAAGCCGGCAAGGGCATCGGCAGTGCCGCCGCGCACCTCGACCATGCGGGTGATGTTGGCATCGATGTGCGCCTCGTCCATGACCTTGGGCACGGTCAGCACGAGCAGGTGCGAGCAGTCGGCGACCTGGCGCTGGTTGTAGGCGAGCGGCACGAGCGACTCGCGCAGCGCCGGGTCGCGGACGATCAGGAATTTCCACGGCTGCAGCCCGAAGGACGAGGGCGTCAGCACCAGCGACTGCTCGAGCTCGGTCCAGGTGTCCGCGGGGATTTCGCGTGCCGGATCAAAGACCTTGCACGCATAGCGCCACTGGAGGGCGTCGAGGACGGGGCTGGCCATGGCGGAATCAGCGCTCGTCGATCGGCACCACCTTCTGGCCGTAGGGACGGCCGACGTACTCGCTGAGCGGGCGGAACAGCCGATTTTCGCTCCACTGCTCCAGCACATGCGCCGTCCAGCCGCTCATGCGGGCGATGGCGAAGATGGGCGTGAACAGGTCGGTCGGAATGTCGAGGCTGTAGTACACGGTCGCCGAATAGAAGTCGACGTTGGCGTTGAGGCCCTTGCGCTCGCGCATGATTTCGGCGATGCGCTCCGACATCTGGATCCACTTCGGTTCGCCGAGTTGGGCGGTGAGCTGGATCGCCATCTCGCGCAGGTGCGGCGCGCGCGGGTCGAGCACCTTGTAGACGCGGTGGCCGATGCCCATGATCTTCTTTTTCTGGGCGAGGGCGTCCTCAACCCAGCTATCGACCTTGTCCGGGCTGCCGATTTCCTCAAGCATGTGGATGACACCTTCATTGGCGCCACCATGCAGCGGTCCCTTGAGGGCGCCGATGGCGGCGCTGATCGCCGAGTACATGTCGCTCAGGGTCGAGGCGACGACGCGGGCGGTGAAGGTCGAGGCGTTGAAGCCGTGCTCGGCGTGCAGCACGTAGGCGACGTCAAGGGTCTTCTCCGCCTCCTTCGACGGCACCTCGCCGTTCATCAGGTAGAGGAAGTGGGCGGCCTCGCTGAGGTCCTTGCGCACCGGCGGCAGGCTCTTGCCCTGGCGGGCGCGATGGAAGTAGGCGGCGATGACGCTGATCTGCGACACCAGGCGGATGGCCGTGGCAAGGTTGTCGCTCATGTCGACATCGTGGCGGGCGAGATCGTAGCAGCCGAGCATGGACACGGCCGTGCGCATCACGTCAATCGGCCGTGCCTTCTTCGGCGCGTGCTGGAGGAAGTCGATGACCCCCTGGGGCAGCTCACGCTCGGCGCGCAGGGCGGTGGTCAGGCGATCGAGTTCGGTGCGATTCGGCAGCTTGTTGTAGAACAGCAGGTACACCACTTCCTCGTAGGAGACCTTGCCGGCGAGCTCATTGATGTCGTAGCCGCAATAGTAGAGGATGCCTTCCGCGCCGTTCACCTCACCGAGGCGGGTTTCAGCTGCGACGATGCCTTCGAGACCTTTGGAGACGACTGCCATGGGGGGAATGGGTGGGGTTGCGTGGGTTGGAAGAGGATCCATACGGCGTTTGACGGCCGAGTCTTCGACGGAGTTAGCCGCAAGCCGTCGCCGGCTCAAGGCAAAATACGCCGCAAAGCCGACCCGGGAGCGCTTTTCCGGCGGCTTGCCCCGTCGACTGGCAAAGCCGATCCGGCTGTGGGCGGGAAAACAGCGCTGCCAGCGCGCACTCCCCTTGCGTCCACCCGGCGTCCCGTCTTCGTTGACGCATCATGGCTGAAGTCCCCTCCACCCGCGCCCTCGCCCCTGGCAGCATCGCCCCCGAATTTGAACTGCCCGACGCCTCCGGCCGGGTTTTCACCCTCGATGAGGTGCGCGGCCCGCGCGGCCTGCTGGTGATGTTTGTCTGCAATCACTGCCCCTTTGTCATCCATCTGGCGCCGGCGCTGGCGGCCTTTGCCCGCGAGCTGGAGGGGCAGGGGATCGGGGTTGTGGCGATCAATTCCAACGATGTCGCCAACTACCCGGCCGACGCCCCGGAACGGATGCTGGAGTTCGTCGCCCAACACGACTGGAATTTCCCCTACCTGATCGATGCCAGCCAGGAGGTCGCTCACGACTACGTGGCGGCCTGCACGCCCGATTTCTACCTCTTCGACGGCGCACTCGGCCTGTTCTACTGCGGGCAGTTCGATGCCTCCCGGCCGCGCAATACGGTGCCGGTCACCGGCGCTGACCTGCGTGCCGCCGTGGCCGCCCTGCTGGCCGGCGAGGCGGCTCCGCAACCGCAGCAACCGAGTTCCGGCTGCAACATCAAATGGAAACCTGGCAACGAGCCAGAGCATTTCCGCTGAGCGCCCGCAACTTGCCGTCGCGGCCGGCGTTACACCCGCTTCATGGTCACTTCCACGCTCCCCGATGTCCTGCTGCAAGCCGCCGGCGAGGCCGGATGTCGGGACGCGCCCCGGCTCCGCCACGCCCTGGAGGAGGCGGCCGACCGTCGACTGCCCCTCATTGAGGCCGTGCTCGATACCGGACTGGTGGACGAGGAATCCTTTTTTGAGCGCCTGGCCGGCCTGCTGAAAATGCCCTTTGCCCGCGAGGAGGGCGAACCCCAGGAGGGGCTGCACGCCCGCTTCCCGGCCAAGCTCGCCCTGCGCCACCGCATCTGCCCGGCCCACGTTGGCAGCGTCGAGGCCACGCTGCTCACCTACAATCCCTTCGACCTCGGCGCGCGGCAGGCGGTCGGTCAGGAATTCGGCAAGCGCGTGCACTGGCAGGTCGCCAGCCGTCACCGCATCCTTGAGGCCCTGCACCAGGGCTACGGTGTCGGTGCCGAGAACTTTGAGGAACTGCTGGAGGGAAGGGAAGGCACCGAGGACGACGACGACCTCAAGCAGGAGACCACCGTGCTCGACGAGGCCGACGAGGAGGCGACGGTGATGAACTTCGTCAATCAGATCTTCCGCGAGGGGCTGAAGGAGCGCGCGACCGATATCCACGTCGAGCCGCTCGAGCGCGATCTGCGCATCCGCTACCGCATCGATGGCAAGTTGATCGAGGTGCCGGTGCCGCCGAACATGCGCCTGCTGCAGAACTCGCTCGTCTCGCGCCTGAAGATCATGGCGCACCTCGACATCGCCGAACGCCGCCTGCCGCAGGATGGTCGCATCAATCTGGAACTCGACGGCGAACCCATCGACGTCCGCGTCGCCACGATCCCAAGCGTCAATGGCGAGTCGGTGGCGTTGCGCCTGCTGACCCGCAAGAAGTTCGACATGGCCCATCTCGGGCTCGACGCCCACACCGAGGGCATCATCCGCCGCCTGCTGGCCCAGCCGAACGGCATCATTCTGGTTACCGGCCCGACCGGTTCCGGCAAGTCCACCACCCTATACACCTTCCTCAAGGAACTCAACACCAAGGACCGGCGCATCGTCACCATTGAGGACCCGGTGGAAAACAAGCTCGACGGAGTCGTTCAGATCGCCGTCAAACCGGAGATCGACCTCACCTTCGCCGCCGGTCTGCGCTCCATCCTGCGCGGCGATCCCAACGTCATCATGGTCGGCGAAATGCGCGACCAGGAAACCGTGGAGATCGCCATCCGGGGCGCCCTGACGGGTCACCTGGTTTTCTCGACCCTGCACACCAATGACGCCGTCGGCGGCATCTCCCGCCTGCTCGACATGGGCATTGAGCCCTTCATGATCTCGTCCTCGGTGCGCGCCTTCCAGGCCCAGCGACTGGTCCGCACGCTCTGCCCGTACTGCAAAAAGCCGGCCCACTACGAGGACAGCCACCTGCAGTCGGTCGGCTTCCCGCTGGAGTGGAAGGACCGCCTCAGCCACTCCGTCGGCTGTCGAGCCTGTCGCAACACCGGTTTCAGCGGCCGCCTCGCCATCATGGAAATCTGTCAGATGTCGACGGCGCTGCAGGAAAAGATCAACGCCCGCGCCACCGCCACCGAGCTCAAGGCCCAGGCCCTTGCCGATGGCATGGTACCGATGCGCCAATACGGCTTCCGCAAGGCCGCCGAGGGGGTCACGACGCTCGAGGAAGTGCTGACCGTGACCGCAGCCGGCGAGTAAGCGATTGGACCGTCACCTGCGAAGCCACCCCAAAGCTGTCGAATCCTCGCGATGCCCTCCTTCACCTACACCGCCCTCGATCCCGCCGGGCAGACGATCACCGGCAGCCTGGCCGTTGGCTCGCGGGCGGAAGCCTTTCGCAAGCTCGAAGCCCAGGCCCTGACGCCGGTGCGGGTGACCGAGGAGGCGAAGCCGTCAAAGGCAGGCACCGCCGCTGCGGCGGAGCAGCCGAATGCGCCGGTCAAGCTCAAGCGCTCCCAGATCATCCTGTTCACCGAGGAGATGGCCGACCTGCTCGATGGCGGCCTGCAGATCGACCAGGCGCTGCGGGTCATGAATGAGCGCCAGGAGGCGCCGGCCCTGCGCCAGGTGTCGGCCATCCTGCGCGAACACATCCGCGAGGGCGCCACGGTCGCCAAGGCCCTGCGCAAGGCCTCGCCGAGCTTCGACGAACTGTACTGCAACCTGGTCGCCGCCGGCGAGGTCAGCGGCACGCTGGCGCCGATCCTGCGCCGCTTGGCGCAGAACCTGGTCGTCATCGCCGAACTGCAGGCGAAGGTGACCCAGGCGATGATCTACCCCGCCTTCCTGGTCGGCGCCTGCGCGGTGCTCATGATCGTGTTCATGACCGTCATGGTGCCGCAAATCACCGACCTGCTGGCCAAAAGCGGTCAGAAGCTGCCGTTCGCCACCCAGATGCTGATCAGCTTCAACCAGTTCCTTGCCTCCTGGTGGTGGGTCATGCTCAGTGCGGCGGTGGTCGTGGCGCTGTCCTTCAAGGCCTACCTGGCGACGCCCGGCGGTCGCCTCTGGTGGCACCGCACCAAGCTGCAGACGCCGTTGTTCGGACCGGTCATTGCCACCCGCTTCTACGCGCAGTTCGCCCACTCCATGGGCAGCCTCGTTGGCAATGGCGTGCCCCTGCTCAACAGCATCCGCCTGGTGTCGAAAATCTCCGCCAACGTCTTCATCCAGGGCCTGCTCGCCCGCGTCAACGGCCTGGTCGCCGAGGGCGCCTCGCTGTCGAACGCCCTCAAGAAGGTCGGTCACTTCCCGATGATGCTGGTCGACATGATCGCCGTCGGCGAACAGACCGGCGAGATCGGCAAGTCCCTGGAGAAGGCGGCCGTGCGCTACGACAAGGAACTCGACAAGCGCATCAAGCGCATGACGGCGATGATTTCGCCCGTCATCATCCTCATCATGGCCGTCGTCGTCGGGGTCGTGGCCTATTCGATCATCTCCGCCGTCTTCCAGTCGGTCAACGGCATCAAGAGCCGGGTGTGACTCCAGCACCGCCCCGAAAAACCCGATTCAATTCCACCGCCGTTTCCTGTAACATCTGCATTATCCCGAATCTCCCTCCACTGCCATGAACATCCGCCCTGCCACACCGAAAGCCCTCGCCCGCAATGCCGGGCTTGCATTCCGCATTCCGCATTCCGCCTTCACCCTCATCGAGATCGTCATTGTGCTGACCATCATCTCGATCCTTGCCGCTGGCTCGATCTACATGCTCAAGGGCAATGTCGATGTCGCCAAGGAGACACGGGTCGACGGCGACCTGCAGAACCTGATGACCCAGCTGCAGCTTTATGAGGCGCGCAACATGCGGCCGCCGACCACGGAACAGGGGTTGAAGGCCCTGGTCGAGAAGCCGACCACCGAGCCGCTGCCGGAGAAGTGGACCGCGCTGCTTGAGGAAGTGCCGAAGGATCCCTGGGGCCAGGAGTACAAGTACCGCTACCCGGCGCAGAAGTCGAAGAAGGCCTATGACGTCTATTCCGTCGGCAAGGACGGCGTTGAGGGCAACGAGGACGACATCGGCAACTGGAAAGCCACGGCGCCGTGAAGACCCGCCCGGAAATGCGAATTTCGGATTTCGATTTTCCGGGCTGGCCCTCCCGCGTCCGCCGCCGGCCCCGAGCCTTCACCCTGGTCGAGATCGTCATCTCGCTGACCATCGTCATCGTCATCGCCGCCGCGAGCATCCCAACCATCCGCGGCATCCGCGATGAGCAATTGGCGCGTGAACCGATTCTCGAACTGTCGCGCCTGGCCAAGGAGGCGCGTCTGCGGGCGATGAAGGAAAAGCGGCCCTACCAGGTGGCCTTTTATTCCGGCGGCTTCCTCGCCTCGCGCTACTTCAACCCCTACCTCCAGCTCGCCGACCTCGACCTGCTCGTGCAGGAGGAGGCGAGTGGCGTCTTCCGCGAGAATCCCAACGAGGACCCAAACCTGCTCGACCTTGATTCCGGCGCCACCGCCGTGCCGAAGACCCAGCTGCCGCTGGCGCCGCCCGGTCCGGTGCTCGACAACCACTGGCAGGAACGCTACGAACTGCCGCCCGAGGTGCATTATTCGCTCAAGTTCTGGCATGACCTCGAAGAGACGCCGGTGGAGGGGGAGATCGTCAAACTTTGGGTGTTCCAGCCGACCGGCATCTGTCAGCCCCTGCAACTCCGGCTGGAGGGACCGAGCGCGGTGTTCGCCGTCGAGTACGGCGCTCTGACGGCCGACATCGTCAAGGAGGTGATCGACCTGCAATGAAGACCCCGCTCCAGTGCCGCCGGCGCGTTGGCGGTTACATCCTGCTCGAACTGATCATCGCCCTCGGCATGTTCGCCATCGGCGTGCTCGGTCTGGCGCGCGCCCTCAACACCTCGGTCGAGGTCGCCAACATCCTGAACCGTGACCAGCGTGTCCGCGTCGGCCTGCGTTCCTTCCTCGAGGAAGTGCGCCGCAAGCCGCTGGCCGAGATGACGGTCAGCGTGGCCGATGCCATCACCGGTGTCACCTACACCAGCAGCACCGAACCGGTGGTCCTGACCACGACGCGCGGTGGCCAGCTCAGCGATCTGTACAACCTCACCGTCACCGCCAGCTACGCCGTCGGTGGCGAGGCGCGCGAGGAAAGTGTCTCCCTCTATGTGCACAAACCCGCCCAGCGCTGAGAGGTTTGTGCCTCGAACCGTGAAGCCCGGGTTTCGGGCCTTCACCCTCATGGAGGTGGTCATCGCCCTGACCATCCTGGGCATGATCACCGCAACGCTGTTCTCGATCATTCAGGGCAGCGTGCGCGCGGCGGCGCAGATCGAGCAGCTGCAGCGCGAAAACGACGGCATCAACCGCTTCCTGGAACTCTGCCGGAAGACCTTCACCACCATGCCGAGCTCGGCGACCCTGACACTCACCGCCCTCGACGCCAACCTCGATGCCGGCCAGGAGTTGACCATCAGCGGCGCGCCCAACTGCTTTGGTTTTGGCATGCGCCCGATCTCCTACAGCGACACCATTCTCGGCCTGCGTCCGGATCCGGCCGGGGCGACCGATGCCAACGAGGCGCTGCTGCAGTACCTCTGCCTCTCGCGCGAGGATCTCATCGCCCAGTCCGACAGCCGCGACATCGCCCTGCGCCAGGAAGTCAGCGGTTTGGCCGCGCCCGATGAACAGGGGCGTTACTGGATGCCACTGCTGCCCGATGTGGTGTCGCTGAAGTGGCGTTTTTATCAGGAGGAGGACGATACCTGGCTGGAGGAATGGGCGGAGAGCGACTGGCCCCAGCTCATCGAGGTCCAGTTGCTCATGCGCGATCGCCTGACACCGCTGCGCATGGTCTACAGCCTGCCGGTCATCCAGATCACCGCCGGCACGGGTGGCGGAGGCAGCCAGGCGACGTCGACCCAGGGGGGGACGGCAAACGGTGGCGCGTCAGGTGGAGGTGCGGCTCCGGCGGCGGGTGGACGCGGCGGTGCCGACAGCGGCGGCCGCGCTCAGGACGGCGGTCGTGGTGCGCCCGCGGGGGGTGGCCGGGGGCAGGGTGGCGGCGATGCCGGCGGCGGTCGTGGTGCCGGTCCGAGCGGGTCGGGAACTGGGGGAGGCAATCCGGGACGATGAATGCCATGAAACCCCAGGTCTCATCCCCCCCTCTCCCCAGGACTTGGTGGCAAGTTCGCGCGGCGACGGGGTGTCTTCGCTCGTCCGGCTCCGCCCTGATGCTGATGGTCTGGGCCCTGCTGCTCATGTCGGTCACGGTCATGGGCGTGGTTGAATACATCCGTTACAGCGCCGAGGAGGCGAAGCTCGGTGCGGCGGAGTTTTACGCGCTGCATCTGGCCGAGAGCGGCCTTGCGGTCGGTCTGCACCCCGAGGCGCGGCGCGGTGACAAGGTGCTGAAGCAGAAGATTGGCAGCGACAGCGGCTTTGACGTGGTCATCAATTATGAGGGTGCGCGCATCCCGATCAATTTCATCACGGATGACCGCCTGCGTGAGGCGGTGTATCAGCTCTTCATCCGCTGGGGACTGAACAGCGATGAGGCCGGTGTGGCCAGCGAATCGCTCGCCGACTGGGTGGATCGCGATGACGACGTACGCGCCAACGGGGCCGAGTCGGCCTTTTACCAGCAGCAGGGGATCGAGGACATGCCGCGCCAGGCGGGCTTCATCGATGTCGACGAAATGCTGCTGGTCCGCGGCATGGGCGTGGTCGACCGGCTCAAGCCCGACTGGCGCGAATTTTTCAGCGTTTACGGCGATGGCACCATCGACCTGCGCACGGCCTTCAAGGACACGCTGATCGCCGTCACCGGCGCCTCGGAGAATGATGTCGAGAACTACGTCGCCCGCCGCGATGGGGCCGACGGGATTCCCGGGACCGAGGACGATCAGCGGATTTCCGATGGCGAGGCCTTTCGGCTGCTTGGTTTGACGGGCGACAAGGCGCGTTCGCTGAGTGCCATCCTGACCAGCGAGGACAGCCTGCGACGCATCACCAGCACGGGTTATGTCGGCGAAAAGCGCGCCCAGATCATTGTCATCGCCCGCCGTGGCGAGGACCGCTCGCTGACCTATCTGGCCCGAATCGAAGAGTGATCCCGCTTTGTCCGCAACTTCCCCCGCCGCTTGGCGTTCCACCCACTTCCGCATGACCCTTTCCGCCTCGACCCTGCTGCTTCCCGCGCCCGACACGACCTGGCGGGTCTGGCACCCCCGGTCAGGCAAGGCGGCGGCCTCCGTTGACTCGCCCGCCGAAGCCACCGATCGCGGTGGGCCGCTCGTCATCGGCCTGCCGGCCTCGGCCTGTCGCAGCATCGGCCTGGTGCTGCCCAATGCCGACCATGCCCTGCTGGAGCAGATCATCATGACCCAGCTTGAGCGCCGCGGCCTGAAGCCAAGGGCTGAGGCGCCGCGCAACTTTCGCTGGCACCTGCTGACGCAGACGGCGGCGACCGCGACGGTGAGCGTCGATGTTCTGGCCGATCCTTTTCCGGAGTCTCTGGCCCTCGCCGATGCCGCCGATTACACCGCCGCCCTGCGCTTGGTCAACCTGCCGGCGGGGCAACTGGTGGTCACGGAGGAACAGGGCGCGCTCGTGCTGGCCGCCGGTTTTCAGGGGCGTCTCTATCACAGTCATCTGTTTGCGCCTGCCTCGGCGTCGATGGAGGAGATTGCCCAGGAGATCCAGCTCGCGCGTCTCGCCCTCGAACTCGACCTCGGCGCCGGCAGCCTGGGCGGGGTGACGCTCTCCGGCGTCTCCTGGAGTGAAGACCAGGAGCAGACCCTCGCCGAACTCAGCGGTCTGCCGGTGCGGCGGGTCAGTCAATTGCCGCCACAGGCCGAGGTCGATGCGAGTCACTGGACCCGGCTGCTGCCGGCCGGAGTCCATGCCAGCCAGGCCGCCCGCACCCGGCGCGCCCGGCTGACACGTGCGGGACTGCTGGCGGGCGCCCTGGTTCTCGCCTTGGGCTTCTTTGCCTTTGCCTACCTGCGTTTCCTCGAGCGTGCGGCTGAACAATTGCAGGCCGAGGTGGCGGCGACCGCCGACACCGCCGATCAGGTGCGGCGCACGGCCGGGCACTGGAAGGCGCTGGCGCCCGCGATCGAGCCGAAACGCTACCCGCTCGTCCTTTTGGCCGAGATCACCAAGCTCATGCCGCCCAGCGGCATTGTCATCCGCGACTGTGACATCCGCAGCAATGAGATCGACCTGCGTGGTGAGGCGCGCGACGCCCAACTTGCGTTTCAGTTCGTCGAGGATCTGCAGAAGCATCCGGTGCTCGGCCTCTACACCTGGTCGAAGCCGCAGCCCACCGTGCGCGAAAAGACCGCGCAATTCCGCGCCCAGGGCAAGATGCAGTAACCCTCCTTCGCCCAGACCATGTTCAACCAGCTTTCCTCCCGCGAAAAGAACCTGCTGCTGCTCTGCGCCGGCGTGCTGCTCTTCATGGCCTGCGCGATCGGCGCCAACGCCTTCCTGCGCCAGCGCGCCGCCCTGAGTGAGCGCCTGGTTGCGCTGCAAAACCAGAAGCGCGAGAATGATACCTGGATGGCCGATCGCGCCTTTTGGGAAAAGCGCCGCGAGTGGCTGGAGAAGTCGATGCCGACCACGGACAGTCTCGGTCGCGCCCAGGGCCAGTTGCTGGAGGAGTTGCAGAACCAGGCGCTTGATCTCGGCATCGCCATCCAGCAGCAGACCCTGCCGGAGGCGGTGGCCACCGCCGACTACCGGGAAGTCACGGTCAGCCTGCGCGTGCGCGGCGATCAAACCGCCGTGCTCGGCTGGCTGGCCGGCATGCAGTCGCCGGAGAAGTTCCAGGCGCTCAAGCAGCTGCGTATGGAACTTGACGGTCGCGCCCGGGAGAAAACCCCGCAGACGATCTGCAACCTGACCCTCGCCCGCTGGTTCAAGCCGGAAGGCGGTCTTTGAACCCCGCTCCATCGTCATGAAAACCCTGCCCCTTCTGCTTTTGACCGCCGCCCTCCTGGCCGGCGCCCAGGAGGCCGATCCCGATCTGCCCCAGGCCTTCGATCCGAAGTCGGTTGCACCGGTGCTTGAGAACTCACCCTTCTCGCGCATGGTCAACCTCTCCGACAACCTGGTGCTCACCGGCATCGCCTATGTGGATGGCAAACCGGTGGCCACGGTTTTCAACAAGGAGACCAAGCAGTCGAGTGTGGTGGGCAGCGAGCCCAACTTCCAGGGCTGGACCCTGCAGGAGGCCCTGCCGGCACCGGACGTCAAGCTCAGTCAGGCGCGCATCCGCATCGGTGGTGAACTGGTCAGCGTGCGTTACGCCAGCGTCAGTGCCGAGGAGCTGCGCGGCGAGCGTCGGCGCGATGGCGAAAGAAGTGACCGCGGTCCGCCGCCGGGCGGCGAGGGCGATCGCTTCCGCGGCCCCAGCCGCGGCCCCAGCGAGGAGGATCGCAAGCGTTATGAGTCCCTGTCTGAAAAGAGCCGCGAGAAGTTTCGCGACATGATGCGTTCGAAGTTCAGCGACGAAAAATTCCGCAATGCTCCCGAGGAGGAGCGGCGCAACATCATTCGTCGCGAGTTTGAACGCATCGAGAAGGAGGACAAGGGCGGTCGCTGACACCGCCTTGCCTCCGCCCCAGACCCGTTTTCGCTGCTCCCTTTTCCCATGCATTCGTCCCGCCTCCGCCTTGCCGCCTTCTGCCTCGCTCCCTGCGCAGCCGCTCTGCTGTCTGCTCAAGACACCCAGCCGGCGGCGCCAGCCCAACCCCCGGTTCCCGCTGCGCCAACGCCCACTCCCGCGCCTGCGGAGCCGGCCGCCGCGGCAGCACCCGCAGAGCCGGCGGCGGCACAACCTGGACCTGCGCAACCCGCCGACTCTCCGGGGCCCGGCGGGCCGGGCGGCCCCGGTGGCTTTCGCCGGCGCGGTGAAGGCGGCTTTGGCGGCCCGCCTGGCGTGGGTGGCGGTGGGATGGCCAGCACCCTCTCCGAGACGATCCGCATGGATGGCGACCAGATTGTGCTGCAGTTTCCGAACAACCCAGTGGCCGACATGCTGAGCATCTATGAACTGCTCACCGGCATCACCCTGATCAAGGACTCGAGCATTTTTGAAGGGCCGCAAGTCAGCCTGGCGACACCGCGACCGGTGAGCAAGGAGGAGGCGGTCAAGCTCATTGAGGCCACCCTCTTCACCAACGGCTACGCCATTGTCATGGAGCCGGACGGCAAGAGCGCTCGCATCCTGCCGGCACGCACCCAGAGCGCCAACAGCGTTCAGTTTTCCCAGGGGGTGAATTTCTACACCTCGCCGCTCGACCTGCCGGAGGGCGAGACCCTGGTCAGCTACTTCATGCCCCTCAGCCACCTGGCTCCCGAGGACGCCGCCAGCATGCTTTCCTCCCACGTCGGATTGGGTGTCTATGGTCGCATCACACCGGTGGCAACGCCCCCCGG
>CANNUR010000063.1 GCA_947523045.1 uncultured Prosthecobacter sp. | reverse complement strand
TCTCCGCCTGCGAGGCGACGCGGGCGGCGAGCAGGCGGCCGTCGCGGGCACAGATCGCCGCGGCGGTTTCGTCGCAGGAGGATTCGAGGGCGAGGATCATGACATCAGAAGCCGCAAAGCAGGCGGGCGAAGCGCAGGCCCTCGACGGTGATCTGGCCGCTGTTGTTGAGCAGGCCGCGGGTGTTGTAGTAGTGCGGCATCGGGTCGTCCTTGACCCAGGTGGCGACCCCCGTGGCCACCGCGCGGGTGCCGGGCCGGACGGCCACGGGAAAACCCCAGCGCGTGCAGCGCAGCACCCACGAAGGGGCGTCGCCGCGCGAGGCGAGGCCGAGCCAGGGGTAGCGTTCGATGAGTTCCATGCGCGCCGAACCGGGCACGGTGATTTCAAAGTAGGCTTCCTGCGTGCGCAGGAAATCCGCCAAGCCGAGGCCGGGGTTCTTCTGTCGCTGCAGGTAGAGCGACTGCAGATCGAGGCCGAGCAGGTTGAGGCCGTTGTACAAGCCGTGGCGGTTGGGCGTGCGGAAGAACTCGGCATGCCACTCGGGAAAGCGTTCCGACAGCAGCAGGTTCAGTTCGACGTGCAGGTGGGAGCGACGGCGGTCGATGCCGCTGCCGGTGAACCCCATGATGCCGAGCTTCTGACCGGCATCGAGACGGTCATCGACCGAGACGGCGATCGTGCCGAGGTGGGCATAAAGGCTGTAGAACGGTCCCTCGGGCAGGGTGTGTTCGACGACGACGTAGCGACCGTAGTTGCTGCGCCCGGCCTCGGCGCTGGTGTGGACCACGCGCCCCGGCAGGATGGCGCGCACCTCGTCGAGCGGGTTGCCGGCCGCATCGCGCTGCAGCGGCTTGACGTCGAGACCCTCATGAAAGCGCGCGAAGGCAATGCCGCCCGCGACCCGGCGGGCATCGCGCACAAAGCCGAATTGGCCGCCCTCCCAGGGCGTCGATTTCACGCCCTCGAAGTCGCGGTCGACGAACTGGAAGTACCCGGGACCGTCGCCCCGCAGCAGGGCGTCGTTGTCGGTCGGCAGGCGCAGGTCGAACCCGCTGGCGGCGGGGGCGAGAAGCAGGCAGAGCAGGCGGCGCATCCAAGCAGATACACGCGGAAGCCGGAGCGGGCAAGACGCACCCATCGGGAGCGCGCCCGCCAGTTCAGTCCGGCGAAGTTTTCGAAAACATGGCCGCGAGTTCAGCGTGGAGCTGACGTATCTGCGCGTCCATCGGGTACCCCTCTCGGACAAAAGAGTCAATAACATCAAAGCACTTAGCTAGGTTTTTCAAAGCAGCCTGCTCATCACCAAGCTCACGGTAAAAATGAGCAAATTTGAAATATAACACCGCTATGTCACGAGCCGCATCTACTGACCTCGGGTTGGCATCCAGTAATCCTTTGCGCAATTCTAAACAGCGCTGGTAATACGCCAAGGCGGCTTCTCTATCGCCCGCTTCCCCACGTTGGGCCAAAAAATCGGCCAGCTTGATTAAGCTTACTGACAAATCCCGCACCGCTTGCGCAGACTGCGGGTTAGCTTGGAGTATCTGCTGACGGACATCATAACTGCGCCGGTAGTACGCCAATGCCGCTTCCGCATCCCCAGACTGCCCGCGCCTAGCCTGAAAGTCACCTGCTCGATCTAGGCTTACCGATACATCCCGTGCCGTCTGCGCCGACTGCGGGTTGGCCTTTAGCAGATATTCGCTAATTTCTAAGTCGCGCGCGTAAAGCGCCAAGGCCGCTTCTGTGTCGCCTGCCTGGCCGCGTTGGCCGAGGAAGTCGGCTAGCTTGAGGAGACTTACCGACACATCCCGCGCCGCCTGAGTCGACTGCGGATTGCCCTCCAGTAAACTTTCGAGCACTTCTTGACAGCGCTGATAGTACCTAAAGGCCTTTTCCGCGTCACCCGATTGCCCACGTCGGACTAGGAAGTCCGCCAACTTGGCAAAGCTCACAGCCAAGTCCCGAGCTGCCCGCGCTGACTTCGGATTAGACTCTAGAAGGCTTTCAGCAACTTCCAGACTGCGCTGGCAATGGCTCAAGCCCGCTTCCGCATCTCCCTCCTGATCGCGACGGGCTAGAAAATCCGCTAGCTTGAAGTGGCTCACGGAAACATCACGTGCAAACTGTGCCGACTGAGGGTGCTCATTGAGCAACTGTTCGCGTAGATTGTGACATCGCTGATAATGCTCTAAGGCAGCATCAGCATCTCCGATCCACCCTCGCTGCATCAAAAAGTCCGCCAATTTCTCTAGGCTGACCGAGACATCCCGCAGAGCCTGAACCGATTGAGGGTTAACTGCTAGTATTTGTTCCAGCAGCCGTAAATTTCGCTCCAGCAAAGGGAGAATTTGCTCCGCGTCACCGGGCTGGCCTCGCTCCATCAAATATGTGGCGAACTGGTTGAGCGTCACAGATAAGTCTCGCTTAGCGCGCAAGCTCTTTGGAGATTGTTGGAGCAGCAACTCCTGAAGCCGAATTGCTTCATGGTAGGCCGTGTCAGCTTGAGCAAACTGGCCCAGAGCGACCGCAAGATCACCGCGCAGCCGCAACCAAGAGCCGCGAACCGAGCAAGCGGGAAGGTTTGCTTGTTCTATGACGGAGTCTAGTCGTTCCGCTTCTGCTATTTGGTGCTCTTCGAGCGCAAAATCAAGTAGTGGCAAGCCAAGATGCTCCACCTCTGCGACGGACGGCTTTCGGCCAGAATCCAGCAGATCTTGCCAAAGAGGAGCCAAGGAGCGGGCTTGGAAGCGGGCTTCGTCCGTTGCACCTTCTGCGGAAGCTTTCGCCATCGATTCCATGAAAGGCATTGCAGTAGACTCTTCTTCCGTCATGAGACGCTCCAGCACCGTGAACTTTGGCGCGCACCAAGATAGTAGATCGCGAGCATGAGCGGCGGCATAAGGCTCCTGCACAAAATCAAGGCAAATAAGAATGCGGGCATTGAGCTGCCCAATAGTCTCTCGTAATGCATTGAGGTGCTTCCAAAACCTAGTGGCTTGCTGCGCGGGAAGCTCACCGCCGGAAGAATATTCTGGCACCAGTAACAGGATGGGAGGCGGCGCGGTACCAGCCAGTTTTAGACACTCGGCAGCGATGGCCGATGCACTACCAGGCGCGGTTTCTTCTACGTCGACGCGGTAATAGAGTAAGTGGCGGCGGGGCTGGGAGGGCAGCCCCCCGAGCTGTCCCATGATGTAGGTTGGTAACTTGGCGTCGAGGTAACGCAGCAACAAGAGTGCTGGAGCCGGTTCCGCGAGCCGCTCGATGACCTCACTGGCTGGCTCTGCAAATTTAGGGAGTGCTTTCATGGCACAGTTCCCCGAGATCTTCTAGATAGGCTTTTGCAAGCGGATGCACACCGAGCCAGCCATCGCCATTGTACTCGAGGAGTGCTCCGCTCATAAGTAGTAATTGCAATTCTGGGTCAGGCTGAGCAATGATACGCTGCTTGAGCGCCTGCTTTTTGGCTATCTCGGCCAGTTTCTTTTGGAGTGGTTTGGGATCTTTCCTTTCCCCTTTCTCCGTGGGGGGGTAGGCGATCTGAAGACCAATGGTTGTCTCCATACGCCTTAGCGCCTCTTCAATCGACTTCTTATCTAAAACTCCACTCTGCTTGACGGGGCGGAACTGCGCCGCAGTCTGAATGGCCTCGAACACATCGCGCAGTACACCGCCGGTGCGCACAATCAAAACATCCAGTGCATCGTCTGGTAGAATGTCGGCAGCCACACGTCGGCGGACAATATCTCGCACAGTTTCGCGCCCTTGCTGAGCTGGCATTCCTTCGGGCGTCACCACTTTGATCATTGGGAGACGCTGTTCATGGTCAAAGTAAGCACGTATGGCTCCGGCATCTGCGGAGTGGAAAGCAAAGACAGGTATGGTGTAGATGGCGCGGATGCCCACCTCCGCCAATAAGCGTCCATCTTCGACAAAAATTCGGTGCGCGTCTTCCAAGCCTAGCTTGTCGAGTTCTTCAATGACTAGCAGCACGCGACCTGACTCGTTGCCGCACTTTTGCTTCCACGAGATTTCCGCCGCCTGCGTGAGGGCATGCACAGCTGCAGCCAATTCACCTTTGCGCCGCCGAACGATCTCGATAGTGCTCTCCTCGGAACGGGAACCAAACTTGAGTGCAGCTATTAGCTTGGCGCGCAGGCCAATAAGGGTGCTGAGAATGGAACGGGAGGAATCCGCGCCTGCCTCGATTTCTAAACTGCTCTCGCGACTATCTTTTTGGACCTTGGTTGTCTCGGTGAAATACTCCACCACTGGCTTCATGCTTTTCGAACTCAATTCAAGCTCGCGCTTTTCAGCGATCTCGATGAGTCGCGTGCATGCCGCAAGCAACACATCCGCAGCTTGATTGCCGCTGACAGGAAGGTAATCCCCAGCATTTAGCTTAATAACAAGCCAAGAAGGGCCTAATTCAGAAACAAATTTATTGATCTCAGTGCTCTTGCCACAACCTCTATGCCCATAGACCAGCACTTTAGGTGTTCCCTCCTGCTCTAGTGTGTCTTTTAGATTGTCACGGAAGCTGACAAGGCCATCCCGGGCATTCTGGGTATCCACCCAGAAGTCCGCGAGATTTGCTTCCGTCAGAGGACGGGGAAAGCAGTTTTTGACGGCATTCGCGAGGGTAGAACCTGCTTTCGCAGCGAGACTGTTGCTCATGGTCAAATGATTGAGTCTTTTTGGTCTGTACGCAAGCCGCATGGCAAAACACTTGTATGGCCTTGCCCATAGATCATATTACTAATAATATGGGCAAGTTAACTTGTACTCAATAAATACATTTCCAGCCTTCAATTGTATAGAGTGCGAATCTGATGTGCATCGTCTGGAAAAATCAGATCTCCCAGCCGGGGCGGTATTTCGGCTTCACGAGGGCGTTGGCAGCCTCGTTATTGGCGATCTTGAGGCCGGGGGCATCCCAGACCAGGTCCTGGCCGGGGAAGGCGCTGGCGAGGCAGCCGAGCAGGACGGCCTCGGTGAGCGGACCGGCGTAGTCGAAGTTGGCGCTCGGCTGGGCCCCGCCCTTGAGGCAGCAGTCGATGTAGTCCTTCCAGTGGTCGCGCGGCTCGAGCTTGGGGTACTTGTGCTTGGCGAACTTTTCCCGCGGGTACAGCATCGGCGTGCTGCCGTGGGGCGACAGCAGGACGCCGTCGGTGCCGAGGTAAATGCTGCCCTGGCCGGGGAACTTGGCCGGATCGGCCAGCGCCATGACGTGGGCGGGCGGACGGGCATCGCCGTCGTACCAGGTCACCTTGACGGTGTCGCCGGCGGTGTATTCGGTGCCCTTGAAGGTGTACTCGACGACCGCGTTGATCGCCCAGTTGGTGAGGTTGACCGGGGCCGGCCCCGTCGATTTCACGCCGATCGGCGCCGCCAGGTTCAGGGAGCGGAACCAGCCGCTGAACATGTGGCAACCCATGTCGCCGAGGGTGCCAGTGCCGAAGTCGCGGCGTTTGCGCCACTGGCCGGGGTGGTAGTACTTGTCAATGTAGGGGCGGTCGGCCGCCGGGCCGAGCCACTGCTGCCAGTCGAAGCCCGCCGGCACCGGGTCGTTGCGCTGCGGCACCGGATCCATGTCGCCCCAGAACTTGTTCGAGAAGGTGTGCACCTCCTTGACCTTGCCGATGGCGCCTTCCTGGATCAGGGCGACCGCGTGGCGCTCGGTGAAGGCCGACGACACCTGGATGCCCATCTGGGTCATGACACCCTTCTCGCGCGCCTTGAGCATGAGCTGGCGGCATTCGTACAGGTTCTGCGCCAGCGGCTTCTGGCCGTACAGGTGCTTGCCCAGTTCCAGCACCTTGAGTCCCATCGGGCCGTGCATGTGGTCGGGGGTCGAGACGTTGACCGAGTCGATGTTGCCGGCCTCCTTTTCGAGCAGCTCGCGCCAGTCCTGGTAGCAGCGGGCATTCGGGAATTTTTCCTTCAGGCGGGCGAAGTTGCGGGTGTCGACATCGGCCACGGCGACCAGTTCCCACATGTCGTGATTCGACATGGCATTGATGTCGGACCAGGACATGCCCGAGGCGCCAAAGGCGGCGTGGCGGAGCTTGCCGTTGGGCGAAGCGGCCTTCATGCCGGTGGTGACAAAGGGGGCGGCGAAAAGGCTGCCGGCGGTGCGGGACAGGAACTGGCGACGGGTGGTGAAGCTCATGGCGAAGGGATTCGTACGCGGCGCAGGGCGCCGTCTTCGCCATTTTGTGCGGGGCGACCCCGGAAGGGAAGCCCGGAATTTGCGGTGAGCCGTATTCCGCGATACTGGCAACCCATGTCCCTCCTCCTCGGCATCGACCTCGGCACGACGAACTCGCTCGTTGGCGTCATGGACAGCGGTTTCCCCATCCTGCTGGCCGACGCCGAGGGCAGCCGGCTGACGCCGTCGGCGGTGCATTTCGCAGCCGACGGCACGGTGACGGTCGGCGCCGCCGCCTTGCGCCGCCGCGCCCTCGAACCGGCGCGCACGGTCACCAGCGTCAAACGCCTCATCGGGCGTCGCTCCGGCGAGGGCGACTGGCAGCCGCCCTACGATCTGGCCGCGCTCGGCACCAGCCCGGTGCAGGTCTCGGCCGAGATCCTGCGCCACCTGCGCGGGATTGCCGAGCGGGCCATGGAGCAGACCCTCACCCGCGCCGTCATCACCGTGCCGGCCTACTTCAACGACGCCCAGCGCGCGGCCACCAAGAAGGCCGGCGAACTGGCCGGATTGCAGGTCGAACGCATCCTCAGCGAGCCGACCGCAGCCGCGCTCGCCTACGGCCTCGACAAGCTCGGCGAACATCGCAAGGTCGCCGTTTACGACCTCGGCGGCGGCACCTTCGACATCAGCGTGCTCGAGCTGCGCGACGGCGTTTTTCAGGTGCTCAGTACCGCCGGCGACACCCAGCTTGGCGGCGATGACCTCGATCGCGCCCTCGCCGCGCACCTGGCCCCGGCCGGCGCCGATCCGGCGCGCTTTCTGGAGGCGGCCGAGGCGGCGAAAAAGCGCCTGTCCGAGGCGGAGAGCACGCGCGTCGAACTGCCCTTTTACGACGGCACCCACAGCTTCGCCGCCGAGGTGACCCGCGCCGAGCTGGACAAACTCGCCCGGCCCCTGCTCGATCGCACCCGCAGCCACTGCCTGCGCGCCCTCGCCGACGCCGGCCTGCAGGCCGCTGACCTCGACGAGGTCATCCTCGTCGGCGGCAGCACGCGCATGCCACTCGTGCGCCGCACGGTCGCCGAGATCTTTGGTCGCGAACCCAACCTCTCCCAGCACCCCGACGAAGCCGTCGCGCTCGGCGCGGTCATCCAGGCCGGCATTCTCGACGGCAGCCTGCGCAACGTCCTGCTGCTCGACGTCACCCCGCTGTCGCTCGGCATCGAGACCTTCGGCGGCCTCATGAACGTCATCATCCCGCGCAACACAACGATCCCCTGCAAGGCCGGCGAGATGTTCACCAACGCCGTCGCCAACCAGAGCGAGATGCTGGTGCGCGTGCTGCAGGGTGAGCGCGAGCTGGCGCGCGACAACTGGGAGCTTGGCCGGCTGGTGGTGCCCTTCCCCGCCGGGCCCAAGGGCAGCGCCCGAGTCGGCGTGCAATTCCGCATCGATGCCGACGGCATCCTCGAGGTGCTGGCGCGCGACACCGCCAGCGGCAGCGACACCGTGCTGGAGATCCGCAACACCGCGGTCGATGTCGACGACGAACGTGTCGAGGCGATGATCAGCGCCAGCGTTGAGCACGCCTTCGAGGACATGAACGAGCGCGTTTGGACCGAGGCCCGGCTGAAGGCCGAGGAACTGCTGGGGGCGGTCGCCGCCGCCATGGAGCAGTTTGGCGAGGCCGTGACGCCCGAGGAACGCGCCGGGATCGAGGCGGCGGCGCACGCCGTGCGCGCCGTGCTGGCCGGTCCGAGCCACGACGCCCGCGCCCTCAAGGCCGCCAACCAGACCCTCGACGACGCCACCCAGGAACTCGCCGTCCGCCTCGTCGAACAGGCCTTGGAGGAATCCCTGGCCCGGCGCGGGCTGGTTTGAGGCGCGGGTTGTAGGCGTGTCGGCCACACCACGGGCTGGGGACAAATGCCGTCCCGCGGCCCGATCCCGCCCTCTGGCGAGGGCGCCTCCAGGGGAGCCCACCCTCGCCTTGCAATGTCGCCGGACGCCCCCATCTTGACGGCCCTTTATGCCCGAACTCGACAAGACCTACACCCCGGCGGAGGTCGAACCCCGCTGGTACCAGCGCTGGCTCGACGCGAAATGCTTTGAAGCCGACCCCGCCCGCGTCAGCGAGAAGCGCCCGGCCTACAGCATTGTCATCCCGCCGCCGAACGTCACGGGCATCCTCACCCTCGGCCACGTCCTCAACAACACAATCCAGGACATCCTCGCCCGCCGCGCCCGCATGCAGGGCAAGGAAGTGCTCTGGCTGCCCGGCACCGACCACGCCGGCATCGCCACCCAGAACGTCGTCGAAAAGACCCTGAAAAAGAAGGGCGTCATCAAGCACCGCGACGACCTCGGCCGCGAGGGCCTGGTCGCCAAGATCTGGGAGTGGAAGGAAAAACACGGCGGCATCATCATCGAGCAGCTGAAGAAACTCGGCGCCTCCTGCGACTGGAGCCGCGAGCGCTTCACCTTTGATCCCGACTACAACGCCTGCGTCATGCGGGTGTTCGTCGATCTCTACAAGAAGGGCCTGATCTACCGCGGCAAACGCATGGTCAACTGGTGCCCGTCCTCGCTCACCGCGCTCAGCGATGAGGAGGTCGTCATGAAGGCGCAGAACGCCATCATGTATCACTTCAAGGTCGAGGTCGTCGAAGAGCCCGGCACCTGGCTGGAAATCGCCACCACGCGCCCGGAAGTCATCCCCGGCGACACCGCCATCGCGGTGAATCCCAAGGACGAACGCTACGCCCACCTCATCGGCAAGCATGTGCGCCGGCCGCTGCCGGTCGAGAACCAGGCCCTGCTGCCGATCGTCGCCGATGAGCACGTCGATTTCACCTTCGGCACCGGCGTGCTGAAGGTGACGCCGGCCCATGACAAGGCCGACTTCGAGATCGGCCAGCGCCACGGCCTGCCGGTGATCGACGTCATGCACCCGAACGGCACGCTCAATGAGCTCGCCGGCAAGGACCTCGCCGGCATGGAGCGCTTCGCCGCCCGCAAACGCGCCGCCGAGTTGCTCGCCGAGATCGGCAGCCTCGTGAAGGAGGAGCCGTATCAGAACAACCTCGGCTACTCCGAGCGCGCCGATGTGCCGATCGAGAGCCGGCTGAGCGAGCAGTGGTTCCTCAAGTACCCGAGCGTCAAGGAAAGCCAGGCCGTCGTCGCCGACGGCGAGATGCAGTTCCACCCCGACCGCTGGGCCAAGGTCTATGACCATTGGATGAACGGCCTGCAGGACTGGTGCATCAGCCGCCAGGTCTGGTGGGGACATCGGATTCCGGTGTGGTATCGAAAAGGGTCCGACAAGTCCGACTCGTCGGACTCGTCCGACATCTACTGCGGCATCGAACCGCCGGCCGATGCGGAAAACTGGGAGCAAGACCCCGACGTCCTCGACACCTGGTTCAGCTCCTGGCTCTGGCCCTTCGCGACGATGGGCTGGACCGGCGACAAGGCGCAGGACGCGCAGAACCCGCTGCTGAAAGCCTTCTACCCGACGACCGATCTCGTCACGGGGCCGGACATCATCTTCTTCTGGGTCGCGCGCATGATCATGGCCGGCTTCGAGTGGATGGACGAGCTGCCGTTCAAGAACGTCTATTACACCGGCATCATCCGCGACAAGCAGGGTCGCAAGATGAGCAAGTCGCTTGGCAACTCGCCGGACCCGCTGGAGCTGATTGCCAAGTACAGCGCTGACGCCCTGCGCTTCGGCATCATGCGCAGCGCGCCGCTCGGCCAGGACATCCTGTTCGACGAGAAAAACGTCGAGCTCGGCCGCAACTTCTGCACCAAGCTCTGGAACGCCGCGCGCTTCCGGCAGATGCAGGGCGGGGCCACCGAAACCGAAATCGATCCCGCGCTGCTCAGCCGCGATGACAAATGGATCCTGCTGCGCCTGAACGCCGCCATTGCCGAAGTCAGCACCGCCCTGGAAGAATACCGCTTCAGCGACGCCACCGCCTCGCTCTACCGTTTCTTCTGGAGCGAGTACTGCGACTGGTATGTCGAGGCCTCGAAGGCCGTGCTACAGGCTCCTGTAGACGGGGGCAGTGACCCCGCTTCCGGCCTCACTGAGGCCGGCTACAGCGAAAACCGCCGCCGCCGCGCCAACACGCTGGCGGTCATCGACTTCGTGCTCGGCCACACGCTGCGGCTGTTCCATCCCTTCATGCCCTTCATCACCGAGGAGCTGTGGCACGGCATGGGCTTTCAGCAGGACATGCCGGAAAACCAGGGCGGCAGCAGCATCCAGTTTGCCCCCTGGCCGAAGCCGCTCGACGCCGATGAACTCGCCCACTTCGGCCTGCTGCCCGAGGACGAAAAGGCGGCGAACGACACCTACGAAACCGTGGTGCTCGGCCGCGGCCTGAAGAGCACCTTCAACCTCAACAAGAAGGTGCGCTTCGTGCTCAAGCCGAACCAGGAACTGCCGGCCCACGAGGTGGAAGTCCTGCGCCTGCTGCTCAACGCCGAGCCGCTCGAGGTCGATGCAGCCTTCACGCCGACCAAGGGCACGCCGAGCGCGCTGACACCGCTGGGCACGATCTTCCTGCCGCTCGACGGCCTGATCGACGTCGAGGCCGAGCGCGCCCGCGTCGGCAAGGAACTCGCCAAGGCCGAGGCCGAACTCGAGAAGGTCGCCGCCAAGCTCGCCGACACGAACTTCACCTCCAAGGTCCCGCAGAAGGTGCTCGACGAGCACCAGCAGCGGCAGACCGACTGGCAGGAGAAGCTCGCCAAGCTGCGCGAAATGCTCGCCGCCCTCGGCTGAGGGCGGCGGCTGCGCCGCGGAAGCTGGAAGCTGGAAGATTGGAGAGGGGGCTTGGCAGAACCCCGGATCGTGGACTGCGGCAGGCCTCCTGCCGCTTGGGTTGACCGCAGCCCTGCTGCGGCGGAAAGAGGGCGGCTGCGCCGCGCAGGAAGCGCCAGCAGGGCTGGCTCCGGAAAAGCTGCAGCAGGCTGCAGCAGTCCAAGACGCTGGCGCGCCGCAGGCCCCCGGACCATCTCCCAGCTCCGATCTTCCATCTCCGGCGGCCGCGCCGCCCTACCCCAGCTTCTCGCGTTCCTTGACCAGGTCCTCGCGGCCCTGGCGCTCGGTGTACTCGAGGTGGCCGTCCTTGCCGAAGACGAGCGGGCGCTCGTCGTCGGTGAGCAGCTTCACCGTGCGGCCGTCGTGATCCTGAATGGTCGAGTTTTCGAAGTGGAACTGGCGCAGGGCGCCGCCAAAGGCACGCGTCAGGTTTTGCTCGGTGAACACCTCCTCGGTCGGCCCGTAGGCGAGCACGGTGCGATGGATCAGCACCACCTGGTCGCAGAACTCCGGCACGCTGCCGAGGTTGTGGGTGGAGACGAGGATGATGTGGCCTTCCGAGCGCAGCGCGCGCAGCAGTTCGATGATGGCGGCCTCGGTCTGCACGTCGACGCCGGTGAAGGGCTCGTCGAGCAGCATGATGCGGCCCTGCTGGGCGAGGGCGCGGGCGAGGAAGACACGCTTTTTCTGGCCGCCCGAGAGCTCGCCGATCTGGCGATCGCGGTAATCGGCCATGCCGACCCGTTCGAGGCTCTCCAGGGCGAGGCGCTTGTCCTCGGCGCTGGGCAGGCGCAGGAAGTTCATGTGGCCGTAGCGACCCATCAGCACCACGTCCCAGACGCTGACCGGGAAGGTCCAGTCGACCTCCTCCGCCTGCGGCACGTAGGCGACGAGCTGGCGTTTGCGCGAGGCCTCAACCGGCGCGCCGGCGATGCGGATGCGGCCGCGCGCGGGGCGGACGAAGCCCATGATCGACTTGAACAACGTGCTCTTGCCGCTGCCGTTGACGCCGACCAGGGCGCAGATCGTGCCGGGGCCGAGCTGGAAGGAGGCGTCGCGCAGGGCGACGTGGCCGTTCGGGTAGGCCACGGTGACGTCCGCAACCTCGATGGCGAGCGGCGTGTCCGGCATGGGTGTCAGGGAGAGGTGAAGGCCTGCGCGAGGGCGCGGGCATTGTAGTGCAGCAGGTCCAGATACGTCGGCACGGGGCCGTCGGGTCCGGTCAGCGAGTCCACATACAGCACGCCGGCGTAGCGCGCACCTGTTTCCTTGGCGACCTGGCGCATGGCCTTGTCGCTCACCGTGCTTTCCGAAAACACGGCCGGGATGCCCTGGGCACGCACCGTGTCGACGACCCGGCGCACCTGCTGGGGCGTGCCCTCCTCGTCGGCATTGATCGGCCAGAGGTAGAGTTCCTTGAGGCCAAAGTCGCGGGCCAGGTAGGAGAAGGCGCCCTCGCTGGTGACCAGCCAGCGGCGGTTCTCCGGCACGGCGGCGAGGGCCTCGCGCACCGGGGCCTCGACGGCACGCAGGCGCTCCGCGTAGGCGGCGGCGTTGGCGGCATAGACCGGAGCGTTGGCCGGATCGAGTTCGCTGAGGGCGCGGCGGATGTTCTCAACGTAGATGAGCGCATTGGCCGGCGACATCCAGGCGTGCGGGTTGGGCTTGCCGGTGTAGGGACCCTCGCCGATGCCCATGGGTTCGATGCCCTCGCTGAGCACGGCCGAGGCGGCGCCCTGCGCCTGCTGGAAGAAGCGTTCAAACCAGCGCTCCAGGCCGAGGCCGTTCCACAGCACGAGGTCGGCGTCCTTGACCTTGACCAGGTCCTGCGGGGTCGGTTCGTAGTCGTGGATCTCCGCGCCGGGTTTGGTGATCGACTCAACCACGGCGGCTTCGCCGGCGACGTGGCGGGCCATGTCGGCGAGGATGGTGAAGGTGGTCAGCACGCGCTTGCGGCCGTCGGCCGGCGCTTCCGGCGCGGGACTGCAGGCGGCGAGCGTGAGGATGGCGAGCAGGAGCAGGGATTTCATGGCGGGTTAAAAGCGAAAGCTGACCCCGGAGAAGACCCCGAAGTCCGGCGCCGGCCGGTTCAGGCCGAGGCGGACCCCGGCATCGAAGACCAGGGTGGGGGTGAGAGCAAAGGTCAGGCCGGTGTTGAACAGGCCCTGGTAATTCGTGTCGTTGCCGGCGATGCCGACCAACTCCAGATACGTGCCGACGCGCTCGGTGAGTCCAATGCCGAGCGTCGCCGAGTGCAGCCATTCGAGGTCGTGGCCGCCGGTCTCGGCATCGTGGACGAGGTCGATCTCCCCCATCAGACCGAGGGTGACGCGCTCGGACA
>CANNUR010000062.1 GCA_947523045.1 uncultured Prosthecobacter sp. | reverse complement strand
GTGCAGTCCAGGATCGTTTTCTCGATGAATGGCTGCCGAAGCGCCTGGCGCCTGGAATGCGAGTGCTCGACCTTGGCTGCGGTGCTGGCACGATTGCGCACAAAATGTCTCGCCTGGGTGCCAGTGTCCTCGGGGTGGATCCGAACGCGGAGTACATCCGGCTGGCCTCCGAGCGTGCGGTGGGCGACGCCAGCTTTCAAGCGCTCGATCTGAACACACCCGGGGCGCTCGAAGCATTGCCTGCCGGTTCCTTTGATGCGGTCTACATGAGCGATGCGCTGCTCTTTTATTTCGTGCCCTATGAGCCAGGCAGGCCGCTCGATTTGTCGCGTTTCATTGCCGATGTGCGCAGGCTGCTGAAGCCCGGGGGGCGTTTCTGGTCGCTGGAGCCCCACCCCGTTTTTTATGTCCAGCCTTGGCTGGGCGATCCGGAGCGACCGTTTACACTGATGACCGAGTACCTGCACACGCGGTGGCGCATCAACCCGCCGCTTTCGGTGTTGACGCGACCCTTCCTTGAGTCGGGGTTTGTCGTCACTGGTGTCGAGGAACCCGCGGCCTCTCGCAATGAGGTGGAAGCGGGCAGGCGCGATGCAGTTTTCGCCAGTGAGTTTCCTGTCTGGCTGCTGGTTGAGTTCAAGCTGGCGGACGCATGAACGCCACGGACCATCACTACACGCAGTCGGACTTGGTCGCGGCCCTGCATCAGGTGGGCGTGCGTGCGGGAGACGTCGTTTTTGTCCATGCCAGCCTGGGCCGCCTGGGGTATCCGGAGCGCGGGCGCAGTATGGACGATGCCTGTGCGACGGCGCTTGACGCGCTGCTCGAGGCGGTGGGGCCGGCAGGCACCGTGCTTGTGCCGACCTACACCTATTCCATCGGCAAGGGCGAGGTCTTTGATCCTGTGTCCACCCCATCCACCCTCGGCGATTTCACCGAGCATGTGCGTCGGCATGCCCAGGCTGTCCGTTCGTCGGATCCCATGCTCGCCGTCAGCGGCATTGGGCCCGACGCTGCAGGCCTGCTCGCCAACCTGCAGCGCACCTGCTATGGTCCCGGCAGCCTTTACGAGCGGCTGGATCAACGTGGGGCCCGGCTCGTCATGATCGGCCTCGGTTTGTTCTGGGCCACCTACCGCCATTACATCGAGGAGAAGGCTGGCGTCCCCTTTCGCTTCAAGAAACGTTTCACTGGCGTCGTTCGCACCAACGGAGAGGAGCGCAAGGAGACCTGGGTTTATTCTTGCCAGATTCGCCAGCCCAACTGCGCTCCCGATGGGGCGGCGCTGGAAAAGTTGGCCCGCAGCGAGGGGGTTTGCGTCTCTGCTAAGGTCGGGCGCGGCGAGGTCTGCGCGGCAGCCTGCGATGATTACACGCGCCTGGGAATGCAGTTGCTGGCGGAAGATCCCTGGCTGTCGGCCAAGGGACCCGCACTGACGGTGGACGAGCTCATCGCACTGGAGGAGGCGCGTGCCGGAGCGGCGCCTGCGATCGTTCTTGACACGGTCAGGGCCGGCACACAGGTCCCGGTGGGACAGTGGTTGACCGGCCGTGAGTGGGGCGACTTTATTGTTCCGGAAAAATGGACCTGCCAGGAGGCGGTGATACGCACGCTGGATGGTCGGGAGGTTCTTTCCGTGCGCATGAATCCGCGGCATGTGATCGCCTATTCCCAGCCGTTTGAGGGACAGGTGAGCCGGGAAGTGCTGCTGCGACATCTGCATGTCTGCGAGCGCCTCGACGAGGTTCCATCGACGGCTTTTTCGCCCACTGAGCGCGATTGGGGATTTGCCTGCACCCGCGATCAGAGGGACGCCTTTCAGGAAGAGAGCTACCAGGTGATCCTGCACGCCACCGCCAGCTTTGGGCGGCTCAACGTGGTTGCTGCGGAGACGACGCCAGCAGCCGGTGAGTCTTGACATTTGCTTTTGCTTCAGGCCCGGGCTTGATGAGCGAATGACGTTGTTTATCACTGGCGGCCTGGCGCCCAGGGCCATGGCACGACAGCTTCAGTGCGAGAAGGGGCCCCTCGTGGTGCTCGAGCATGACACCCTGCTGGAGCGCGCCCGTTATCCGCAGGTCAGGGAGTGGCTGAAGCTCGCTGATCTCGCGGATTTTCGCGAGATTGAGAACCTGCGCGCGGACGTCGAGGCGATGCTTGCGGAGTTCTTGCGCCAGCGTCCCGAGTTGGGTGATCTGCCGGGCGATGCGGAGTTGCGTAAATCGGCGGTCCGAGGGGCCTTTCTCGAGGGGTGTTTCACACGCCTCTTTCACCAGCGTCTGCACTCGCTGCTGTGGGCGAGGTATCGTTTTGAGCGACTGGTCGTCGCGCCGGGTAGCGGAGTGAATTTCGCCTTCTGGCGTGCTGTGGCCGAGGCCGAGCGCTTGCAGCTGGTCATGCTTGAGCCCGAGTGGCGGGGGCGGGGGCTGTCGCGCAAAATCGAGCGATGGCTCTGCAAGAGGGCGGAAAAAAAGACCCGATCGATTGCGGCGAGCAAGCCTGTTGTCGCTGGCACGACGGTTGCGCGCGATGCCAAGGAGTTGCCCTTGGCGGTTTGTGTCAGTCGCCGAATGGCACCCTTGCTGGCCCAGGAAACGGGTTCATCCGGTTTTCGCATCCAGCAGGCCTCAATGAACGATCTCGCACCGACGGATCCCGCCTTCGAGCTGGCCGAGCGCGCCCGCTTTTCCGCCTGGTGGCACAGATGGCGGACCGAAATTCTGCCCGCTGCCTGCGAGGCGGAAGCTGTGCCCTGCCTGGCGCCGCTGCGCGATCTCTTCGAGCGCATGGGGGAGGAGGAGTCCCTGCAAACCTACCCGCGCTTTTCGGCGTTGCGTGCCCGTGCCCGCGCCTGGTTGGAAAGCCGCGCGCCCGCCGCAGTGATTGCTGACATGCAGATGAATGAGGAAGAGGCCGTCTGGAGCCTTGCCGCCGCACAGCTCGGCATCCCGGTCATTGCGTACAGCTACGACTGCCTGGCACTGCCGACGATCACCCATAGCCCCGACATCTTGCTTATGGACGGCGTTCGCGGGCGCAGCCGTACGCTGCGGTCCGGTTATCCAGTCGAGCGCATGATCGACGTTCGGTGCCATCGCATCCCTGATGCGCCGCGGCGCACGGCCGAGGAGATCGACGCATCCTTCACGGCTCGACGTCCAATCGTGCTCAGTGCCGACACCATGGCCGTCATCAACGATCCCCAGGAGAGCTTGCGCGGTTACCGACTGTTGGTCGAGGCCGCACGCCGCCTGCCTGGGATGGATTTTGTCGTCAAATTTCACCCGCTTCGCACCCCGAAATCCGAGGAGCGCAGTTTTCTCGGCATGGATGAGAGTGAAATTCAGATCAAGAAACGCTTCATCCGTGCCCTGCGGCCACCCCGGAACTTCCGCTTGGTTCCGCCCGAGGCCGGTATCCAGAGTTGGCTGGCGAAGGCCGCAGTTCTTGTCAACACGATCTCCTTGACGGGGCAGGAGGCCTTTCATCATGGCATTCCCGTCGTCTTTCTCTGCCGCCTGGATACGGATTTCATCACCTTCCCCAAAATGGAGCAGTGGATGTCGCCGCTGGTCGCAGAGAATGCGGACCAGATGGTTAATGCGCTCCGTCGTCTGGCCGACGATAGGGTCTTCCGTCATGCCCTGGTTCGCCAGCAGCACCACTATCAGGACCAGTGTTTCTGGGCCTCGCCAACCTGCTTAGCTGATGGCATTCGCCAGGCTTCGAAGCTCGTGTCCGAATTGGGGCTGCTGCCTCGATGATGTGCCGCCGCCGCATCCTTCCCCTTGCGCGGCCTTGCTTGCGTGGCTTGATGCGACGCCCGCGCTTTTTTCCCATGGCAGACCGTACTGAAAACTTCCCTTCCCTGCACGGCCTGCTGAGCCGACTTTTCCCGATCTGCCGCAGCCTCACCGGCGACGGCGTGCGCGCGACCCTGCGCATCCTGCAGGAGCATCTGCCGGCCTTGCAGATCCATGAGGTGGCCAGTGGCACCCGCTGCCTCGACTGGGAGGTGCCGCCGGAGTGGAACATCCGCGGCGCCCGCCTGATCGGTCCGGACGGTGAGACGGTGGTCGATTTTGCCGATCACAACCTGCACGTCGTGGGCTATTCGGAGCCGGTCGATCGCGAACTCACGCTGGAGGAGTTGCAGCCGCACCTGCACTCGCTGCCGGACCAGCCCGAGGCCATTCCCTATGTCACCAGTTACTACCGGCGCACCTGGGGGTTTTGCCTGAGCCATGCGCGCCGGCAGGCCCTGAAGCCGGGACGTTATCGCGCGGTCATCGATGCCACCCTGGCGCCCGGCAGTCTGACCTATGGCGACCTCGTGCTGCCGGGGGAGACGAGCGATGAAATCCTGGTGTCGACCTATGTCTGCCATCCGTCGATGGCGAACAACGAACTCTCCGGTCCGGTGGTCGCCACCTGGCTGGCCAAGCACCTCGCCGCCCTGCCGCGGCGTCGCCACACCTTTCGCTTCATCTTCATCCCCGAGACCATTGGCAGCATCGTTTATCTGTCGCGCCATCTGGAGCACCTGAAGCAGCACGTGAAGGCGGGGTTTGTCGTCACCTGCGCCGGCGACGACCGCGCCCATTCCTGGCTGGCCTCGCGCCTGGGCAACACCCTGGCCGACAAGGCCACCGCCCATGTCATGCGCCACCGGCATCCGCAGCATCAGGCCTACTCCTGGCTGCAGCGCGGCAGCGACGAGCGCAACTTCTGCTGGCCGGGCGTCGATCTGCCGGTGTGCTCGATCCTGCGCAGCAAGTACGCCACCTATCCGGAGTATCACACCTCCCTCGACAACCTCGAACTTGTCACCGAGTCCGGCCTGCGCGGCGCCTTCGACAACCTGCGCACGGTGGTCGAGTGCCTGGAGCAAAACGCCGTGCTGCAGGCGACCACGCTCGGCGAACCGCAACTCGGCAAGCGCGACCTCTATCCCGCCACCAGCGTCAAGGAGGCCGGTGCCGGTACGCCGATCACCTCCGCGCGTACGCTGGTCGATCTGATGGCCTACTGCGACGGTCAGCACGATCTCTTTGAGGTCGCCGACCGCCTCGGCAAGCCGGTCTGGGAGCTGTTTCCCGGCGTGCAAACCCTGCTTCAGCACGGCCTGCTGCGGCCGGCCGATTCCCGCGCATGAGCTTCAAGGCCCACTACGCCAACGCCGATGTCGCCGCCGCCTTCGCGTCGCTCGGGCTGGCGCGCGGCGATGTGGTCTATCTCTCCGGCAATCTCGGCAACCTCGGCTTTCATGCCTCGGGCAGCAAGACTGCGACGCTGGAGGGATTTCTGGCCGCCCTGTTCGAGGTGATCGGTCCGGAGGGCACGGTGGTGGTGCCGACCCATTCCTTCTCGCTCTGCAACACCGACCGCGTGTTTGATCCGCAGGCGACGCCGAGCGAGACCGGTCCGCTGACCGAGTTCGTGCGCACCCGGCCGGGCGCGGTGCGCCAGTTCCATCCCTTTGCCTCGGTCACCGCCCTCGGCGCCCGCGCGGCGGAGATCTGCGCGCCGGGCGCCCGCCACGCCTACGGCCCGAACACCCCCTTTGCCCGCCTGCTCGACGCCAATGCCTGGGGGGTCAGCGTCGGTCTGCCGCCGAACCGCACCTGCAGCATCGTCCATCACGTCGAGCAGATGATGGCGGTGCCCTACCGTTACACGAAGGAGTTCCTGCAGCCGGTGCGCCGGCCCGAGGGCGTGGTCACCGAGCCCTTTTACCTGCTGGTCACCCGTCGCGATGTCGACCTGGTGCGCGACCAGAACGAAAAGCTGTTTGCGCATCCGCGCCTCGCCGCCGGGGTCGGTCGCGTGCCGCTCGGCATGGGCGGGGTCGCCGCCTACCGCCTGCGCACGCTGGTCGATGCGGCGGTCGACCTGATGAGTCACGACCTCTACGCCTGGCTGCGTCAGCCGCCGGTGCAGCGGCCCTTCCAAAGCTGAAGCCATGAACACCTCGCTGCCCGCGCCCCGGCTCGCACAGTACGTCGCCAGCCAGTTGAACACCTTTTATCCGGACGACGACCTCGTTGAGGCGGTGCGACTTGAGCCGCTGGTCGAGCAGGTGCTGGGCGAGTTGGAAACCGGTTTGGCCGCCTTTCACAACGCCTATTTCTGGCGCGAGGGTCGCATCCATTTCAACCACCTGCACGGCGACCAGTACCTGCTCTTCCTGTACCGTCTGGGCCGTCTGGCCGGCAAGTCGGGACCGGCGTTTCGGGGCCTGCTCGACAAGACCTACCTGCTCAACAAGGCCCTGCACGCCCTCGATCTGTATCCGCAGGTGGAACTGCCCGCCGCCTGCTGGCTGGCGCATCCGGCCGGCACGGTGATCGGTCGCGCCGAGTATCAAGGCCCGCTGGTGGTCATGCAGGGCTGCACGATCGGCAACAAGGCGGGGACTTATCCGGTGATTGGCAGTCGCGTCGTGCTCTGCGCGCAGACGACGATTTTGGGTGGCTGCGAGATCGGCGACGACGTCTGCTTCGGGGCCGGCAGCCTGGTGCTCGACGAGAAGATCCCGAGCGGCTCGACGGTGGTGGGTCGCAGTCCCAACCTGCGCATCATCCCGAAAAAGGCGAATCTGATTGAGAGAATGTTTCGGATTTAGGATCGATGATTGATGATGGATGATTGAGGGCGGGAGCCGCGCGCAGCGCCCTGGAGTGCGGCGCTTCCGCGCCGCTCTGCCACCTCGTCCGGTCAGCCGCCTAAACTCAGCGGGTCCGCCGATTTCACCGATGGCGCAGATGGGATCGCCGCGGCCGAGGGGAGCGCGGACACTCTTGCCCGCTTCTTCTGAGGGGCCAGACTTCGGAACCACGAATCGCACGAAGGGAGCAGGGAAGTCGGACGCGGCGCAGCGCGTCCCTACCGGTAGGGCGCCGCTGCGCCGGCGCCGTGGGATGGGTTCCGTGTAGGTGACGTCGCCAGACGGCGGGGATCGGCGCATGGGATGCAGCACGTTCCAATCCCGCATTCTGGCCAACGCGCCTACGGGCAAGACGGGTGGGGCGCTCTGTCCCAGAGCGACGTGCGGGGTATGCTGTAGGCGGGGGCAGCGACCCCGCGTTCCCGGACTGACCGCCTCAATGCCAGCCTGAGGTGAACCGCTGATTTGACGCTGATCTTCAGAAGGGAGGGCGGAGAGGGAGCGCTGACTGTAGGCGGGGGCAGTGACCCCGCGGTTCGGGCCGTGGGATCGGTTTCCGACCGGGCCATCTGCGGTTCAAGCCGTAGCCACTTTCCCCAAGTCGGCGCTGTCGGGTCGCCGGAGGTGCTGAGGGAGCGCGAGTGTGCCGAAGGTCACTCGCTCTGGGAGGTGGCCACGCGCTGGACCCTGAGCGAGCAGGCTTCGCCATGCGCGCGCCCCGGTCTTTCAAGGAGTCCTCACACTCTGTGTGAGGCGCAGGGGGATCATCACACGGAGTGTGATAGCGACACCCCAGCAGGCTCCGCGAGGCTCGCTTCCTGGGCCTGCGGCGGCGAATGGCGCATCCGAGGGCCGAGATTCACGAAAAAGGGCGGAAATGGCGCTGAATGACCGGGAAAACGACGGTTTTGGGCGGGGGATCGCCTGAAAAGCCCGAAAATCGGCAGGATTCGTCCGCGTGTCAGTCGGACAAGGGCGCGTGTCAGTCGGACAAGGGCGCGTGTCGGCAGGACAAGGGCGCGTGTCGGGAGGACAAGGGCGTGTGTCGGGTGGACAAGGGCGTGTGTCGGGCGGACAAGGGCGTGTGTCGGGAGGACAAGGGCGTGTGTCGGGAGGATTTGCCGGGAGGTGAGCCTGTAGAGAAGGGTCGATCCGTGCGGTCGGAGCCTTTGGCCGACCGGTGTGTCCGAACATCCGAATGAAGCGGATGTCGAAATCAGCACTGAATCTCGGACGAACGGGGAGTGCAGACTGTGGTTGGGGGCATTGACCCCGCGGTGGGCCGTGTGAGCGCCTTGATTGCATCACCTTGCCAAGCCCGCGTTGTGGCCAACGCGTCCACTGGGCCCGTGGAGGCGACGTCACCAGACGGCGGGGATGGGGCGGGTGGCAGACAGCAGTTTGCCGATCCCGCGTTCTGGCGAACGACGCCTACGGGCAGACGGGTGGGTCGGTGGCCTCAAGCGCCGGCGCCATCTGTCGGCGGGGGCAGCGACCCTGCGGTTCGGGCCATGGATCGGTTTCCGACCGGGCCATCTGCGGTTCAAACCGCAGCCACTTTCCCCAAGCTTGGGCTGTCGGGTCGCCGGAGGAGGGGTGTCATCTCCTTGACGGGATTCCAGGTGTCAGGCAGTCTGGTGCCATGCAATTTTTCAGCGACGAAGTCTGCCTGTTTGGGCGGCCTTTGTCCGTACCAAGCCTCTGTGTGTCCGAACGTGTTCTGGCAACGGGAGGCTGAATGATGCTGTTCGCCAAGAAAAATGAAACGACTCACCTTCATTCTGTTGCTCATTCTCAATTGCGTATCGAGAGTTTCGGCAGCCGAAGGCAATCCAACCACGAAACCGATGACCCTTGAATCGTTCGCAAACTCCACGATCGAAGTAATCAAAGAAGACGGAATTGATGAATATCTCCCGACGATCATTCTATCCGAGATCGATGAAATTCGTGTCATCGAAGGTATTCCCGAAGATGTGGATCACAAAGAGGCTATTCAGAATGTAGTCAGGCGTTCTGGATACCAAGACCAAGAGTTCTTTTTTGGTGTCCTATCTTCCCGTGGTGAGATCACAGTCGGTCATTACATACCAGGTCAAGCAACCAAATTCATGAAGATTACCAAGGCTGGCGATGAATACAAAGCAAACGCCTTGGGGAGTTCCGCGTGGTGGAAGGTGAAGAAATAGAAGGCGAACAAGGCGCATCATGCAACCACTGCCAGCCGTTCAGTTTCGATGATTTTCGGCAATTACAACCCTCACCCTGTGATCGACGCTCGCCGCCGCTGGTAGTGGTGCATGTGCTCGACGTTCGATCACTCCTGCCGGACTCGATGAAGCCCCGACACTTTGGCCCATCGGTGTTCCAAGAAAGCTCCAGCCCCGGTCTGAGGGAGTGCGAGTGTGCCGGAGGTCACTCGCTCTGGGGTGGTGGCCACGCAATGGATCTGAGCGAGCAGGCTCCGCCATGCTCGCGCTCCGGTCTTTTAAGTAGTCCTCACACTCCGTGTGAGGCGTGGAGGGATCATCACACGGAGTGTGATGGCTACACTCCAGCATGGCTTCGCCATGCGCGCGCCCCGGGGAGCCATACAAAGTACTCCAGGGCTTTAGCCCGCGAACGGCTGGCTCATTCGGGACGGGCTGAACCCAGGAGTACTCTGGCCTCTCTGCGTCCCACCCGATCTCTGCGGTGCCGTTTTGAGGATGGGGCTTTCTCAAGCCCGCGTTCTGGCGAACGCGCTTACGGGTCAAACTCGCGCGGCGGTCCGCACTTCGGCGATGACGCGGGCGATGTCGGCGTCGCTTGAGGAGGAGGATGAGGGCAGCGACAGGCAGTTCGCGTACAGATCCTCGGCGACCGGGCAGGGAAGCTTGAGGGCGTCGTGGTGGGCGGGGGAGAGGTGGGCCGGTTGCCAGAGGGGGCGGGCTTCGATGCGGGCGGTGCGCAGGTGGGCGCGCAGGGCGCGGGCGTCGAGGCCGAAGACCGCGGGATCGAGTCGCACGGTGGTCAGCCAGCAGTTGCTGAAGACGCCGTCGGCCTCTTCCTGAAAGCTCAGGCCGGGCAGATCGGCGAGGCCGGCGCGGTAGAACGCATGGATGGCGCGCCGGCGCGCGACGCGGTCGCCCAGCACCTCCATCTGCGCGCAGCCGAAGGCGGCCTGCAGGTTGGTGAGGCGGTAGTTGTAGCCGATCTCGTCGTGGATGTATTCCTCGGCATCGGCCTTGGCCTGGGTGGTCAGGTGGCGGGCGTGGCGCGCCCAGTCCTCGCGGGCGGTGACCAGCATGCCGCCGCCGCCGGTGGTGAGGATTTTGTTGCCGTTGAAACTGTAGCAGCCGAGGTGGCCGATGCCGCCGGCGGGCCGTTCGCTCAGCCGGCTGCCCAGGCTCTCGGTGGCATCCTCGATGACGGTGAGACCATGCGCTTCGGCGAGCGGCATGAGCGCCTTCATGTCGACCGGATGACCCAGGATGTGCACCGGAATGACCGCGGCGACGCGGCGACCGCTGGCGCGGTGATGGGTGGCGCCATCGCGGCGCTCGCAGTCATCCTCAAGGAAGCGGCGAACCTGATCGACATCCATCTGCCAGTGCGCCGGTTCGGCATCGACCAGCACCGGCACGGCGCCGCAGTAGCGGATCGCATTGACCGGAGCGATGAAGGTCATCGATGAGACCAGCACCGCGTCGCCGGGTCGCACGCCGGCGACGAGCATGGCGATGTGCAGGGCGGCGGTGCCGGAGTTGGCGGCCACCGCGTGGGGCGTGCCGGCGGCCTCGGCGAGCATCGCCTCAAAACGGTTCACGTACGACCCCACCGACGACACCCAGCCCGTGTCCAGACAGTCCTTCAGGTACGTCCACTCATTGCCGCCCAGATGGGGCACGCTGAGGGGGATGAAGGAGGGGGGCATGGGGAGTGGAGAGTGATTGGTGATTGGTGATTGGTGATTAGTGATTAGTGATTAGTGATTAGTGATTAGTGATTAGTGATTAGTGATTAGTGATTAGTGATTAGTGATTAGTGATGACGAGTGGCTTGGCGGGTGCCGAACTTGAAACTTGGAACCTGAAACTTTTAACTCCTGCCTTTAAACCACATACCCGCGCGCCTGGTAGTGCTCGACGTTTTCCTGGAGCCAGGCGAGGGTTTGTTCGAGGCCCTGTTCGAGGCTGACGCGGGGTTCCCAGTTGAGCAGGGCCTTGGCCTTGGCGTTGCAGGCGAGCAGGCGTTCGACCTCGCTCTTTTCCGGGCGCAGGCGCTCCTGTTCGCAGACGATGCGGATCTCCTTGCCGAGCAGGCGGCCGATGAGCACGGCGAGATCGCCGACGCTGATTTCGCGGCCGGAGCCGAAGTTGATGACCTCGCCGGCGGCGGCCGGTGCGAGGGCGGCGGCGCAGAAGCCCTCGACGGTGTTTTGCACGTAGTTGAGGTCGCGCGTCGGATGCACGGCGCCGAGCTTCACCTCGTCGCCACGCAGGCACTGGCTGATGATGGTCGGGATGACCGCGCGCAGGCTCTGGCGCGGACCGAAGGTGTTGAAGGGGCGGACGGTGACGACTTCCAGTTCGTAGGAGGCGGCGAAGGCCTCGGCCATCTTGTCGGCGCCGATCTTCGAGGCGGAGTAGGGCGACTGTCCCTGCAGCGGGTGTTCCTCGGTGATCGGCACGAAGCGGGCGGTGCCATAGACCTCGCTGGTGGAGGTGTGCAGGACCCGGCGGGCGCCCTCTTCCTGCGCGGCCTGCAGGACGTTGAGCGTGCCCTCGATGTTGGTGCGCACGTAGCTGCGCGGCGCTTGGTAGGAGTAGGGGATGGCGATCAGCGCGGCGAGGTGGAAAACGGTGTCGCAGCCGCGCACCCCGGCGCGCACGCTGTCGCGATCGGTGATGTCGCCGGGAAGGATTTCCATGTCGCCGGCCAGTTCGGAGTGATCGAGCCAGCCGCGCTTGCCGAGGGCGTTGTAGTGGACAAGGGCGCGCACCTTGGCGCCCTCGCGGACGAGGTGTTCGGCGAGGTGGCTGCCGATGAAGCCGCCGGCGCCGGTGACGAAGACGTTTTTGCCAGTGAAGGTTCCCATGGTGATGTCATTGCGCGCCGCCGCGCGCCTGTTTGAGTTGTTCGCGCTGGCCGACGTCGATCCATTCGTCGGCGATTTCGAAGGCGCCGACGGGATCGCCCCGGCGCAGCGCTTCTTCGAAGAGTTCGGTGATGGGGAAATGCCGGCGCGGCACGCGCGCGACCAGGGCCGGCTCGAGCACGTAGATGCCGGCGTTGATGAGCTGGGAGAGCGCCGGTTTTTCGACGAGGCTGAGCACCCGGCCGTCGCTGACTTCCAGGCAGCCGAAGGGGATCTCGTGGGTGTAGCCGCGCACGCCGATGGTGGCAAGCTGGCCGCCCTCGCAGTGGAATTCGAGCAGGCCGGCGATGTCGACCTGGGTGACGAGGTCGCCGTTGCAGACAAAGACCGGATCGGTCGGAGGTTCCGGCAGCAGGGCCAGCGAGCCGCCGGTGCCGAGCGGTTCCTCCGGCTGCTCGCGCAGGTAGTCGATCCGGCAGCCGAAACGGGCGCCGTCGCCGAAGTGCTCCTCGATCTGGCCGGCGAGGTAGTTGGTGGAAATGAAGATGCGGCGGATGCCGCTGCCAACGAGGTGCAGGACGAGGCGCTCGAGGATGGGCCGGCCGGCGACCTTGAGCATGGGCTTGGGCGTGCTGCGGGTGAGTTCGCCCAGGCGGGTGCCCTTGCCGCCGGCCATGATGACCGCCCAGTTGGGGCGCGGGGCCGAGCCAATGATCTCGTGCAGCAGGTGCAGGCCCTTGAGGCGGCCGTCGTCGTCGAGGATCGGCACCTGATGGATCTGGCGGGCCTGCATGAGGTCGAGCACCTCGGCGCGCGGGGTGCGCACGTGGACGCTGGTGAAGGCGGTGTGCGCGTGCGGTTCGACGCGATCCTGCAGGGTGGCGCCCTTGAGCAGGGCGCGGCGGATGTCGCCATCGGTCACCGTGCCGAGCAGGCGCTGCTGCGGATCGACGAGCAGGCAGATGCCGCTGGCGCCCTGGTCGATCACGCGCAGGGCGTCCCACAGCGTGCCGTCGGGCGGCAGGCAGAGTTGGCTCACGGGTTTCGACGTCATGACGGGTCGCAGGGCAGGAAAGGCGGTGCCACGGGGAGCGGGCAATGACAAATTCGAAATGCTGAAATTGCGGGGCGGGTGACCTCAGAGCGGGCGTGCCGGCACACCGGCCACGCGGGCGCCGGCGGGCACGTCGCGCACGACCACCGCGCCCGCGCCGATGAGGGCGCCGGCCCCGATCTGGAGACCCTGGCGGACGACGGCACCGGCGCCGATGTGCGCGCCGGCCCCGACGCGCACGCCGCCGCAGAGCAGGGCGCCGCTGGCGAGGTGGACGTGGTCGCCGATCTCGCTGTCGTGCTCGACGACGGCGGCGGTGTTGACGAGCACGTTGGCACCGAGGACCGCGCCGGTGTTGACCACGGCCCGCGCGAGAATCTGGCAGCCCTCGCCAAGTCGGGCCGAGGGCGAAACCCAGGCGGTGGGGTGCAGCACGGCGAGGGGCGTCAGGCCGGCGTCGACGGCGGCCTGGAACAGGTGGGCACGCGCGGTGGTGTCGGCGGTGGAGCCGAGGCCGATGACAAAATGCGTGAACCCGCGCGCGGCCAGGTCCGGCAGCAGGTCATCGCCACCGAGCACCGGCACGCCGGCGATCTCCTGCAGGCCGGGGCGGGTGTCGAGGATGGCGTCAAAGGTCTGCGGCAGGCGCGCCTCCAGCAGGACGCGTCCGTGACCACCGGCACCGAGGAGTACGCATTTCATAGGTCGTGGAAGGTCTTGTCGCGCAGGCGCGCGTCGAGCGGCACGGTGGCGAGGAG
>CANNUR010000061.1 GCA_947523045.1 uncultured Prosthecobacter sp. | reverse complement strand
TCCCCCATGTTCCAAACCGGCCAGAAGGTCGTCTGCATCGACGACCGCTTCGATCCCTGGGTCTACGACCTCTACCGCGCCCTGCCACGCAAGGACCGCACCTACACCGTGCGCGCCGTGCGCGCGGGTCGCTCCAACCCGGTGTTCTCGGTCACGGATGACGCCGAAATCCGCCTGACCGGTGCCGACTTCGACCTGCTGCTCCTGCTCGAAGAACTGCAAAACCCCGACGACCCGCACTCCAGCGTCAAGCAGGAGCTCGGCTTCCGCTCGGAACGCTTCGCGCCGCTCGAAACCGACGAGGAGGAGGCCGAAGCCCATGAGCTCGCCGGCGCCGGCGCCCAGACCTGGTGATACGACCGCCATGCTGACCCTGCACACCTACCGCAACTGCTCGACCTGTCGCGCTGCCGTCCAGTGGCTGCGCGCCCAGGGCATCGCCTTCGAGGAACACCCGATCCGCGAGCAACCGCCCTCGCTCGACGCCCTGCAGCGTGCGCTCGACGATCTCGGCGGCGACCTGCGCGCGCTCTTCAACACCTCCGGCCAGGACTACCGCGCCCTCGGTCTCAAGGATCGTCTGCCGTCGATGAGCCCCGACGAGGCCCTGCACCTGCTTGCCGGCAACGGCAACCTGGTCAAACGCCCGTTCGCCCAGGATCCGCAGCGCGGATTGACCCTCGTCGGCTTCAGGGAAGCCGCCTGGGCCACAGCGCTGACCTGAACGGCGGCCAATCAGCCCAGACGGGCGCTGACCGGATGCCCGCGCAGGAAATCGGCGACCGGCAAACGGCGGCCGCCCTCGGCCTGCACCTCCTCCAGCCGGAGCCAGCCGTCGCCGCACTGAACGATCAGACCGGCTTTCGCATCGGCCGCCATCACTTCGCCCGGCGCCGCCGTTGCACCCGAAACCGGTGCCACGCTGGCGCGGTGGACTTTTAAAACCGCGCCGTTCGCGAGGCGGGTGAAGGTGCCCGGCCAGGGATCATAGGCGCGCACCAGGCGCTCCAGTTCGACCGCGGATCGCGACCAGTCGAGCCGGCCATCCTCGCGCCGCAGCTTGCCGCAATGCGTGGCCAGGGCCGAATCCTGAGGCACACGCGGGGCGCTGCCGGCCGCCAGCAGGTCGAGCGCCCGCTCCAGAGCGACCGGTGCCAGAGCGGCGAGCCGGTCGTGCAGGCGGCCGCCGGTGTCGTCGGCCAGCACCGGCGTGCGCTCCATGATCAGGATGTCGCCGGTGTCGAGCCCCTCGTCCATGTACATCACCGTCATGCCGGTTTCCGCGTCGCCCTCGCGAATCACCGCCTGGATCGGCGAGGCGCCGCGGTGACGTGGCAGCAGCGAGGCATGCAGATTCAGACAGCCCAAGCGCGGCACGCGCAGCACCTCGGGCGACAGCAGCTGACCGTAGGCGACAACAATCGCGGCATCCGCACCGAAGGCGCGCAACTCCTCGACGGCATGGCGGATTTTCGGCGGCTGCAACACGGGCAGTCCGGCGGCCATGGCGCGAACCTTGACCTGCGGCGGCGTCAGCACGAGCCGGCGGCCGGCCGGCTTGTCGGGCTGGGTGACCACACCGACCAGTTCATGTTTGGCCGTGGCGATGAGCCACTCCAGACTGGGCAGGCCAATGTCACCGGTGCCAATGAAGAGCAAACGCATGCGGGAACACGGCCTCAGGCCTTCATCTTCTCGACCTGCTGCCAGGCCTCCAGGCGCATGACATGCCCAAGAATGTCGTAGAGCACCTTGGCGGGAGACTGGCTGGCATCGATCTCGACGATGCGATCGCCGGAGTAGTAGTCGAGAATGGGCTTGGTCTCAGCCTCGTAGGTGGCGAAGCGGTTCTGGATGACGGTCTCGCTGGCATCATCGAAGCGATTGTCCTTGAGCGCGCGCTTGCGCAGGCGTCGGGCCAGCTCGGTGCGATCCGGGCAGGACAGGTGGAACACCTTCAACACCTCGATGTCAGCCTCCATGTGCTTCGCCTGCTCGACATTGCGCGGGATGCCGTCGAGCACGAGAAAATCGATCTCCGGCTTGAAGTTGTGACTTTCGACCCGCTGCTTGATGTTGGCGCGCCAGAGCTGGACGGTGACGTCGTCCGGCACCAGTTCACCGCGGCTTGAATACTCGACGAACTTCTGGCCAAGCGGGGTGCGGGTGTCGAGAGAGCGGAAGACATCGCCGCAGGCCAAGTGGTGGAAGCGCGGGATTTTGCCCAGAACCATGCCCTGGGTGCCCTTGCCGCTGCCGGGAGCGCCGAGGATGAGGAGGGTGCGAAAACGGGGGGAAACGGGAGCTGACATGCAACACGCATAGCACGTCACACGCCTGTCACAAGATGGTCTTGGCCTGGAGACGGATTTCTCCCAGCCATCGCCCGGCGGCAGCCGCGACTTCACCGACCGCAAGCGCCGCCAAATCACCCGCCGCAGCACGCAGCACGCGCACCCCCGCCTGCGGCGGCGCCCAGACTTCGGGGTCGGTGGGGCCAAACAGCAGCAGGCAGGGCAAGCCACAGGCCGCCGCCAGATGGGACATGCCACTGTCGTGCCCCAAAAACCCGCTGCACCCGCCCAGCAAGCCGGCCAGCTCAGGCAGGGGACGCTGATGCCAGACCTCCCAGCCGGCCGCAATCGGCGCCAACTGCCCCCGCGCCTCCTCGGCCTCGCCGGTGACAAACACCACGCGGCACCCGCCGGCGCGCAAGCCGGCGGCCACCTCCAGCCAGCGTTCCAGCGGCCAGTTCTTGCGCTCGGAACCGCTGCCGGGATGCAGGGCGATGACCGGCTCATCGCCCTGCGGGGCACGGCGCGGGAAAAACGGCCGGCGCCAGTCGCTGTCCTCCAAAAACAGCGCCAACCGCTCCAGCGACCGGGCCAGCTGAAGGGCGGCATGCCCCTGCCCCGGCAACACCTGGTGCGGACACTCGATCAGGGTCTTGACCCCGGCACGCGCGAGGTTGTCGCGAAAAATGCCGTCGGGATCGTAGAGGTAGCTGAGGACCAGATTGAAACCGGCCAGGTAGGCCGCCAACTCCGGATCAATGGCGGCCCCGCGCGCAAACAACCGTGCCATGCCGCCATGCTCGAGGGCGCGGGTGCGGTCGGCCAGCCCCGCCGCCACCGCCAGCGCACTGATGCCGGGATAGCCGAGCACCTCGACCTGGTTGTCCGGCAGCGCCTCGCGCAGCAGGCGCAGGGCCGGCAGGGTGAGGATGAAATCGCCCACCGCACCGCCGCGGATGACCAGCACGCGCCCGCCCGCCGCCATGGCTCAGTAGGTGGTCAGCGCCAGCAGCAGCAGCACGGCACCGTAGATCATGCCGGCCCAAACGGCGGCGTTCCAGCGCACCGGCTTGGCGAGCAGCCAGTGGATCCAGTCGCGCATCAGGAAGGGCATGCCGACAAAGAACATGCCGACCAGGATCCAGACGTAGGCGAGAGCCGGCAGCAGCAGCCGCGTGACCTGCGGCTGCAGGAAGGCCGCGCACAGCACGGGGCCGGCGGCGAGCAGCAACAGCGACCCCAAGGCGCGCACCGCGAGGAACTCCTTCACATGCACCAGCACCAACACAAAGGCGATCGGCACCAGCATGAGAAACCACTTCCGCAGGAAGAAGAACTCACCCATGTCGATGTTGGCCAGGCACATCATGCTCCAGAAGAAGCTCAGCGTCAGCAGGCCGGCACCCCAGGCGTAGTTGCGCGGAAAGGCGCGCAAAAAGGCCTGCGCCCGCTCGGCGTTGCGCCAGGCCCAGGCATGCTTGGCCAGCAGCAACAGGCCGAGTGCCACGCCGGTGCCCTTCAGCGGCAGGCCGCCCTCCGGCTCGAGGTGATAAAGGTAGTCGTGCAGTTCCTTCAGCATGGAAAGGCCGCCACCCTGCCGCTTCCGGCCGGCGAATCAACGACGAACATCCGCTTCGCCCTTGCCAGCGCCCCGGCGGCGGTGCCATGTGGGACCATGAGCAGAACCGGAAAACGCCAGGTCATCGCCGGCCGGGAGGTCAGCCCGCGCAAAAGTCTCGGCCAGAACTTCCTGGTCGATCCGCAGATGGCGCGCTGGATCGCCGACCAGGTCGAGCCGGATGGCGCCGCCCTGGTCGTCGAACCCGGCCCCGGCCTCGGCGCCATGACCGAGCACCTGCAGGGCCGGCCCCAGCGACTGCTGCTCATTGAAAAGGACAACGAACTCGCCCCGCAGCTCGCCGAACGCTTCGCCGGCCGTGCGGACGTCGAGGTGCTGCACGCCGACGCCACACGCGTCGATCTGCGCCCCTGGTACCGCCACGGCGATGTGCGCGTCGTCGGCAACCTGCCGTACTCGGTCGGCGGCGAGATCCTCAAGCGCCTGCTGACCCCGCCCACCCCGGTGACGCGTGCGGTCTTCATGCTGCAAAAGGAGGTCTGCCAGCGCCTGGCCGCACGCGCCGGCGAGGACGGCTACGGCGCCCTCTCCGTGCTCGTGCAGAAGGACTGGAACGTCGAACTGCTGCGCATCGTGCCGCCCGACGTCTTCAAGCCGCGGCCGAAGGTCGACAGCGCTGTCGTGCGCCTGACCCCGCGCGATCCCGCCAGCCTGCCGGTCTGCGACCGCCGCCAGTTCGACCGCCTGGTGCGCATGGGCTTCAGCCAGCGCCGCAAACAACTGAAAAACCTGCTTCCCGAACCGCCCGGCGGCTGGCAGGCCCTCGCGGACGCGCTGGCCCGACCGGCCTCCATGCGCGCCGAGGAACTGCCCCTCGAGGAGTGGGTTCGCCTGACCCGCTGGTACGAACAGCGCCTGCAGGCCGACGCCGGCCAGAAAGCTTCCGAGCTGTTCGACGTCGTCAACGAGCGCAACGAGGTCACCGGCCAGCTCACCCGCGGCGAGGTCCATGCCCGTGGCCTGCTGCACCGCGCCGTGCACATCTTTGTCATCAACCGCCGCGGCGAGGTCTTCCTGCAAAAACGCTCGCACCTCAAGGACGTCGCCCCGCTCAAGTGGGACAGCAGCGCCGCCGGCCACCTCGACGCCGGCGAGAGCTACGCCGATTGCGCCATCCGCGAGGTTCGCGAGGAAAACGGCATTGAGGTGAACTCGACCGAACTTGCCGCCGAACTGCCGGCCGGGACGCACACCGACTTTGAATTCGTCGAGCTGCGCCTCGCCCGTCACGACGGCCCGATGCGCTGCCCGCCCGAGGAGATCGCCTGCGGCGAATGGTTCGCCCCGGAACTGGTCGACGCCTGGGTGCAGGAACGCCCGCAGGACTTTGCCAAGGGCTTCGTCTCCTGCTGGCGGGCCTGGCGCGGACGCTGATTCAGATCAGACCAAGCTTGCTGAGCACGGCCTTCAACTCCGCCACCTTGGCGGCTTCCATCGGCACCAGCGGCAGGCGCAGCTCATCCGTGCAGTGACCCGCCAGGGCCATCGCGGTCTTCACCGGGATCGGATTGGTGGCGAGCTTGAGGAAGGCGGCAAACAGCGGGTAATACTGCTCGTGCAGCACGCGCGCGCCGGCGTAATCCCCCTGCAGCGCCAGCTTGACCATGTCGCTGATCTGACGCGGGATGACGTTCGAGGCAACGCTGACAATGCCGACACCGCCCACCGACATGAAGGGCAGCGTCAGTCCGTCGTCGCCGGACAGGATCTCGAAACTCGACGGCAGGATCTGGCGCATCTGGCTGACCCGCTCCGGATTGCCACCGGCCTCCTTGATGGCGCGGATGTTCGGGCAGGCCGCGACCAGTCGCTCCAGCACATCCAGACCGATCTCAATGCCGCAGCGGCCGGGAATGCTGTACAACATGATCGGCAGCGAGGTGCTCTGGGCCACCGCCTTGAAATGCTGGAACAGCCCCTCGGGCGTCGGCTTGTTGTAGTAGGGTGCCACCTGCAGCGAAGCCGTTGCTCCGGCCGCCTCGGCCGCCTGGGTCAGGGCCACGGCCTCACGCGTGCTGTTGGCGCCGGTGCCGGCCATGACGATGCCGCGGCCGCGCGCATACTCGATCGTCAGGCGAACGACACGATCATGCTCCTCGTAGTCGAGGGTCGGCGACTCGCCCGTGGTGCCGCAGGGCACGACGCCGGTGACGCCGTTGTCGAACTGGAAATCCACGAGCCGCTTGAGCGACTCCTCGTCGATCTGGCCGTTGCGAAAGGGGGTAACGATGGCGGTGTGGGTGCCGGCGAACATGGGGGTGGAAAAAAACGGGCTGGGGAAGCGCAAGCGACGCCGCACGGCCGGAGCCGGCACATCGATCGAGCCGAAACTCCGACCAAAGGCCGCTTTTGCCGCAGTTCAAGGCCTTTGCGCAGCCGCCTGCAGCGGCCAGGCGCCCGACCCTCAGATTTCGACGGTGCCCTGGAAAACCACGTCCGCCGGACCGAGCAGGGTGACACTGCTGTATTCGTGCGGCGCAGTCTCCTCGAAGCCAACACGCAGGGTGTCGCCGCCCCGGACCGTGACCGCCACCGGACTGGGCACGCCCGTCAACTCGTGGTGGATCAGCGCAGAGGCCACCATGCCGGTGCCACAGGCAAGCGTCTCATCCTCGACACCGCGCTCGTACGTGCGGATGGCAATGCAGTCGAGGCCGAGCACCTGCACGAAGTTGGCGTTGGTGCCCTTCGGCGCAAAGGCCTCGTGGTAACGCAGGGCGGCTCCCCACTCGCGCACCGGCACGCTCTCCAGGTCGTCGACCAGCACCACGGCGTGCGGCACACCGGTGTTGATGCTGTGCACGGTCAGGGTTTGACCGGCAACCGTGAGTTCCTGGGCCAGCTTCAAACTGTGCGGCGCACTCATGTTGATGCGCACCTGTTCGCCTTCAAACTCGGCGGAAATCAGGCCGGCCAGGGTCTCAAACTGCACGAAGCTGAGCTCGTCGTGATGCAGACGGTTGACGAAGCGACCGAAGCAGCGCGCGCCGTTGCCGCACATCTCGGCCTCGCCGCCGTCGGCATTGTAATAGCGCATCTTGAAGTCGCCCTGCCCTTCCGCCGGCTCGACACAGAGCAGGCCGTCGGCACCGATGCCACGGTGGCGGTCGCAGAGGCGCGCGATCTGCTCGCGCGAGAGGGCAAGGCCGAGGTGGCGGTTGTCCAGCATGACGAAGTCATTGCCGGCGCCATTCATCTTGGTGAAGTTCAGGGTCATGGGAGTGGGAGGATCAGGTCAATGCCTTGACGGCGGCGACCAGTGGCGCCACAAAAGTTTCAACGCCGGCGGCGAGGTCCGCGGACGCGCCGGTTTTTTCAATCAGCTTGACGATGGCGCTGCCGACCACCACGCCATCGGCCATGGCGGCAACAGCAGCGGCCTGCTCGGGATTGGAGACGCCAAAGCCGACGCAGACCGGCACCCGGCTCACCTTGCGAATCTCCGCCACCTGTTCGGCAATGCCGCCGGCAATCTCGGTCTGCGCGCCGGTGACACCGAGGCGCGACACGTAATAGATGAAACCCTCGGCGCTACGCGCGATGCGGGCAATGCGCTCCGGCGGACTGGTCGGCGCGATGAGCTGGATGTGGTGCAGGGCCGGCACCGGCTTCAATTCAACATTCTCCTCCGCCTCCTCAGGCGGCAGGTCGAGCACCAAAATGCCATCGGCACCGGCGGCGGCAGCGTCATGATGGAACCTCTCGTAGCCGTAGGCATACACCGGGTTCAGATAGGTGAAGAGGACAAGCGGGATCTGCGACTTCTCGCGCACGCGCCGGATCATCTCCAGCGCACCGGCCATCGTCGCCCCGGCCTTGAGCGCGCGATCCGCGGCCATCTGGTTGACAACACCATCGGCCAGCGGATCGGAGAACGGCAGGCCCAGTTCAACAACATCGACGCCCGCTCGCTCCAAGGCAAGCACCACGTCCACCGTGGCCTCCAGCGTCGGATCGCCGGCGCAAATGTAGGCGACGAAGGCGCGCTGATCAGCCGTGCGCAGGCGCGCGAAGCAGGAGTCGAGACGGTTGGCGGGGGCGGACATGGGAGATTTCACTTAGCGCGTCGACGGGAAAGTGCAAATGGCGGTGCACGAGGAAGCCGGGCAAGGTCGACACCGCCAACATTTTACCGCCTCGCACCATTTTCCATTTGCCAGCCGCGCCGGACCTTGTAGCATATCGGCCCTGTCATCGGGATCTGGAGCGGTAGCTCAGTCGGTTAGAGCGCCAGCCTGTCACGTTGGAGGTCGCGGGTTCGAGCCCCGTCCGCTCCGCCAGATCCATGATGACGACCGCGCGGTCAACGACCGCCGATGCAATAAGCGTAGCGGTCCGAACGCAGGTAAATCCGGCCCTCCACCACCGCCGGACTGGCGTTGAAGACGCTGCCATCCTCCGCCAGGGCCGAGGTCGCCAGCACCTCGAACTCAGGCTTGGCCGCGAGCACGGCGACACGACCGCCGCGACTCACATAAAAGAGACGCCCACCCTGAAGTACAGGCGAGGCATACCAACGGTCGCGCACGTCCGGCAGTTTGCCCTCGTAAACCTCCTCGCCGCTGTCCGCCTTCAGGCAGTGAAAGGTGCCGCGCGAGTCGTTGACGAAATACAGGTGGCCGTCGTGGCAGACCGGCGAACTGACGTTCGAACCGCGCGGCGTGCGCCAGAGCACATGCGTGGCGCTGACGTCACCGCTGCCGCCGGCACGCACCGCCATGGCCTCGCCCTTCGGACTGCCAATGACAAACAGCCGGTCGTTGTCGACCACCACCGAGGGACACAGCTCGGCGGCGCGGATGGACTGGCTGAACCAGAGCTCGCGTCCGCTCTTCGGATCAAAGGCACGCAGGCGACCGCTGGCGTTGACAACCAGTTCCTCGCGACCGCCCGCCTGGATCAAGAGCGGCGTGTTCCAGGAGGCGGGAAAACCGCGCGCACTCCACACCTCGCGGCCCGTGCGCCGATCCAGCGCCCACAGGGTGTCGCTCTCCAGGGCGCCATTGACAAAGAGCAGGTCGCCGTGCAGCACCGGCGAGGCGCCCGAACCCCAGTCATGCACTTTCTCCCCAACGCTCTTCTCCCAGACTTTGCGACCGTCCATCGTGAAGGCATGCACACCAGCGTGGGCGAAAAAGAAAAACACACCCGTGCCGTCGGTGACGGCGCTGCCGGAAGCATAACCATGCGTGGTGATGTACTGACCGGTGTAGGGTTTGTCCGGGACTGGCGATTCAATTTCATGCTGCCAGAGAATGCGGTCGGTCGCCCGATCCAGGCAGAGAGCGTGGCGGCGCAGCTTGCCGGCATCGCCGGGCTCGCGGGCCTCCAGACCGTAGCCGCTGTAGCAGGTCAGAAAAACGCGGTCGCCGCTGACCACCGGGCTCGAGGAACCCGGCCCCGGCAGTTCCGTGCGCCAGACAAGGTTTTCACGCGCGCCCCAGTCGAGCGGCAAGTCCGGGCCGGCCGCCTTGCCATCGGCGTTCGGACCGCGAAAGCGTGGCCAATCGGCGGCCCTGAGGGACAGGGCGATCAGCAGGCAGGCAAACAACGTCCTCTTCATCCAGCCTGTAACGCCGCCATTCACCCAACCTTGGCGCGTCGGGCCGGCTTTGCCGAAAAAACCGCCTGAGCCGACGTCGACCGCAACCGGGAGACCTGGCAAACGCCGTCAGAGGCAGGCCGTGAAGGCCGCGAGCAGATCCTCGTAGCGATCAAAGGCGCGGAACTGCGGGAACTGGGCACAGATGCTCTCCGGCGCGTGGAACAGGAAGCCGGTGTCGGCCTGGGCCAGCATGGTGGTGTCGTTGAAGGAATCGCCGGCGGCGAGCACCTGGTAGTGGAGCGACTGAAAGGCGGCGACCGCCTTCTGCTTCTGGTTCGCCTGGCGCAGACGGTAGTCGGTGATGCGACCGGCGGCATCCACGTCGAGGTGGTGGCAAAACAGGGTCGGCCAAGCGAGCTGACGCATGAGTGGCTGGGCGAACTCCTCAAAGGTGTCGCTGAGGATGATGACCTGGGTGAGGGCGCGCAATTCGTCGAGGAAGGCCTTCGCGCCCTCGAGCGGTGCCAGCGTGCCGATCACGTCCTGAATGTCGGGCAGCTTCAGGCCGTGAGCGTCGAGCAGGGCGAGTCGGCCGCGCATGAGCACGTCGTAGTCCGGCTCATCGCGGGTCGTGCGACGCAACTCGGCGATGCCGGTCTTGTCGGCGAAGGCAATCCAGATTTCGGGCACAAGCACGCCTTCCAGGTCCAGGGTGACGATCGTCTGTCGTTTCATGCGGGCTCTCCCTTGTCACGGCCCGGCGCGCCTGTCCAGCCCGGGTTCGGCGGGTGGTGCCGGGCTTTTTGCTTGCCCTGCGCCGCCCCGCCCCGCTAAACAGCACGCTCATGTCCCTGCTCTCCCGCGAAGCCACCGTCGCAGGCCCCGGATTTTCGCGCTGGCGCGTGCCGCCGGCCGCCATCGCCGTCCACCTCTGCATCGGCCAGGTCTACGGCTTCAGCGTCTTCAACAAGCCGCTGGCCGCCGCCCTTGGCGCCCCGGTGTCCAGTGTCAACTGGGCCTATCAGATCGCCCTGATGATGCTGGGCATTTCCGCCGCGGTCTTCGGCAAGTGGGTCGAGCGCTCGGGCCCGCGCAAAACCATGGTCGCCGCCTGCCTGTGCTTCTGCGGCGGCCTGCTGCTGGCGGCACTCGGCGTGAAACTGAAGCTGCTCGGCCTGATCCTGTTCGGCTACGGCTTCGTCGGCGGCATCGGTCTCGGCCTCGGCTACATCGCCCCGGTCTCCACCCTGGTGAAATGGTTTCCCGACCGACCCGGCATGGCCACCGGCATGGCGATCATGGGCTTCGGCGGCGGCGCCCTGGTCGGCTCACCGCTGGCCCAGGAGTTGATGGAATTTTTCAAGGATCCCGAGCCGGCCGCGCCGCTGCTCACCCCGGTCAAGGCGGTGCTCAATGCGCTGGCCGGCGGGCCCGGCGAGGGTGCCATGCAAGCGCTGCTCACCATGGCCGTGCTCTACACCGGCCTGATGCTGTTCGGCGCCGCCCTGGTGCGCGTGCCGGCGGCCGACTGGCGGCCGCAGGGCTTTGTCCCGAAACCGTCGGCGGCCGGCGGCATGATCACCAGCGCCAGTGTCGCCGTCGACACCGCTTGGAAAACCCCGCAGTTCTGGCTGCTCTGGATCGTTCTGTGCATGAACGTCAGCGCCGGCATCGGCATCCTCGGCCGCGCCGCCGACATGTGCCAGGACATGTTCGGCGTCGGCGTCGCCATCGGTGCCGGCTTCACCGGCCTGCTCAGCCTGTTCAACATGGGCGGACGCTTTGTCTGGTCCTCGGTCTCGGATTTCACCGGCCGCAAGACGGTCTACTGCCTCTACTTCCTGCTCGGCGCCCTGCTTTACGCCCTGCTGCCCTACACCCAGCAAACCCAGAACCGCACTTTCTTTGTCGCTTGCACGGCCGTGATCATCAGCATGTACGGCGGAGGTTTCGCCACCATCCCCGCCTACCTCAAGGACCTCTTCGGCACCCACCAGGTCGGCGCCATCCACGGCCGCCTCATCACCGCCTGGAGCATGGCCGCCGTCATCGGCCCCGGCCTGATCAACGGCCTCTACGACCGCCGCGTCGCCGCCGGCATTCCGCGCGCCGAGGCCCACAACGACACCTTTTACCTCATGTGCGGCCTGCTCATGATCGGCCTCGTCGCCAACCTGCTCGTCCGCCCGGTGGATCCCAAACACCATGTCAAGGAAGCCTCCTGAACCATGAAAGCCGCCCTCATCTGGCTCGTCGTCGCCATCCCGCTCGCCTGGGGCGTCGCCAAATCCGTCGAAAAAGCCCGGCCGCTGTTTTCCAGCCCCGCCGCTGCCGCCACCCCCTGAGCGCCCGTCCATCGGCCTTGCCCGCCGGGGATTTCGCATCCATCATGCGCGCCCCTGCCGTCATGTCCGCCCCGCATCTCCAGCCTGATTTCGCCGCCTTCCGCGCCCTGGCCGCGCGCGGCAACCTCGTACCGGTGACGGCAGAACTGACGGCCGACTACGAAACGCCGCTCTCCGCCTTCCAGAAAATCCACGACGGCCGCTGCGGTTTCCTGCTCGAATCCGCCGAGCTGACCCAGCACTCGGGCCGCTATTCCCTGCTCGGCAGCTCGCCCCGGCTCATTTTCACCGCGCGCGGCCGCGAGATCGACATTGAGGAGCGCGGCGCCCGTCGCCGCTTCACCACCACCCGCGATCCCCTTGAGGAATTGAAGCAGCTGATGGCCGCCTTCCGACCGGCGGAACCGCACACGGTGCCGGTCTTCCACGGCGGGGCGGTCGGCTATCTGGGCTACGACATGGTGCGCTTCTTCGAACCCAGCCTGTCGCCGCCGCCCAAGGACGAACTCGGCCTGCCCGACATGGTCTTCATGATCACCGACACCGTGGTCATCTTCGATCATCGCACGCGGCGCATGTCGCTGATCGCCAACGTCCACACCGACGAACACGCCAGCCTCGAAGCCGCCTACTCCTGGGCGCAGGCCGAGATCGCACGCCTCATGGCCAAGCTTGCGCAGCCGCTGGCCGTGAAGCCGCTGCAGGCCATTGCCCCGGTCTCCAATGATCAGCTGCCCGCCCCCGCCGGCAACACGACACGCGAGGAATACGAGGCCATGGTCGTGAAGATGAAGGAGTACATCCGCGCCGGCGACATCTTCCAGGGCGTGCCTTCGCAGCGCTTTGAAACCGACTATGCCGGCACACCGCTCGACCTCTACCGCGCGCTCCGCCACGTCAATCCCTCGCCCTACATGTTCTGCCTGCAGTTCCCGCAGGGCTTCGCCCTGGTCGGCAGCTCGCCGGAAGTGCATGTCAAATGCCTCGACGGCCGCATCGACATCCGCCCGATCGCCGGCACACGCTGGCGCGGCAAGACCCGTGCCGAGGACGACGCCCTCGCCGACGAACTGCTGAACGATCCGAAGGAACGCGCGGAACACATCATGCTCGTCGATCTCGCCCGCAACGATGTCGGCCGCGTCGCCGAGTTCGGCACGGTGCGCGTCAGCGACCTCATGGTCATCGAGCGCTACAGCCACGTCATGCACATCGTCAGCAATGTCGATGGCCGGCTGCGCGCGGACCGCGACGCCTACGATGTCATGCGCGCCACCTTCCCCGCCGGTACCGTCAGCGGCAGCCCGAAGGTGCGCGCCATGGAGATCATCAATGAGCTGGAGAAGAGCAAGCGCTGCGCCTATGCCGGCGCGGTCGGGTATTTCGGCTTCGACGGCAACCTCGACTCCTGCATCGCCCTGCGCACCTGCGTACTCAAGGACGGCAAGGCCTACGTCCAGGCCGGCGCCGGCGTCGTCGCCGACTCCGATCCCGCCTACGAGTACCGCGAAACCGTCAACAAGGCCGCCGGCATGCTGCGCGCCATCGAGTGGGCGCGCCAGCTCGGTGCCTGACTCCCGCCGTCTTTCACATCGTCTCCGCCCGTTTTCCTCCATGACCGTCCCCGTCCCCCAGCGCCTCATTCACGTCGGCCTCGCCGGTCTCGGCAACGTCGGCGCCGGCGTGTACAAGAACCTCGAGAAGAACCGCGATCTCATCCGCCAGCGCACCGGTGCCGACATCCGTGTCAAACGGGTCGTCGTGCGCAATCCCTCGCGCGTGCGCGATGTGGCGGTGCCTGCGGAGCTCATCAGCAGCGACTGGCGCTCCCTGGTCGACGATCCGGAGATCCAGGTG
>CANNUR010000060.1 GCA_947523045.1 uncultured Prosthecobacter sp. | reverse complement strand
TTTCACTTTCTCGGGGCGCATTCCCGGCTTATCCGCGCAGCGCCGTGGAAATGCAAGCCCCTGTCAATGTGGTCTGCGCCGTGATTCGTCGCGGCAGGGAGGTGCTGATCGCGCGTCGCCCCGCCGGCAAGCATCTGGCCGGTCTCTGGGAGTTTCCCGGCGGCAAGCTTGAGCCGGGTGAGCCGCCGGAAGCCGCCCTTCATCGCGAACTGCTGGAGGAACTCGGCTGTCGCGTCGCGGAGCTGCAAGCCGGCCCCGAGGTGGTGCACGCCTATCCCTGGTGCACAGTGCGCATGTTCGCCTTTGCCTGCCGCCTCGATCCGGATGGGCCGGCGCCGGTGGCCTTGGAACACGAGGCGCTCGCCTGGGTGGTGCCGGAGCGGCTCACGGAATTTGACCTGGCCCCGGCCGATCTGCCCCTGCTGGCCTGGGTGCGGGCGTTGTTCTGAGGCTGGCCTCAGGGCTGGCGGGTCAGGCGCGTCGTCACCTGCTGGCGCACGGGCACGATCTTGCCCTGCACGTCCAGCTTCAGGTCGGCGCGGAAGGCGCCAAAGGCGACCTGGCGCTGGCGCAGGTCGAACAGCACCTGGCCCAGGACCTTGGAGCCGGCGCCCAGGCTGAGGGCGCGTTCGCCGGCATCGCGCGTTTGCAGTTCGCCGCTGAAACGCACCTTGGCATGCGGCGATCCCTGATAGTCCACCGTCGCCTCGTAGCTGGCCTTCAGCTCCACCGCCACCTCACCGGCACTCGGAAACTTCAGGCTCTCCTGCGTCGTCCAAGTGTCGCCCGCCCGCACGGCGTGTTCGGGCAGGCCCATGATCAGGGAGCGACGGAACAGCTCGGCGACCTGGCCCGCCTCCGCCACCCCCTGCAGGCTCGGCTGGCGGTCGGGTCGCGGTGCCACCATGTCGGCCGTGTCGCGGGCGCTGAGAAAGCGGTCGTTCTCGTCGTAAATCAGCACAAACTGCTGCCCGAGGCTGCGGCCGATCGAACTGCGGATTTCCGGCGAAGCCTCGGCGAGTTTCTCGGAGTCGAAGGTCTGGCGCTTGCCCTCCAGAATGGCTTCGCCACTGAGCGAAGCGAAGATGACGCTGACCTCCTTGCGTCCCTCCTGCAGGCGACCGACGCCCAGACGGGTCGTCTGCTTGACCTTCATGCCCTGCTCGGGCTTGCGCCCCAGGGCTGACAGGTCGGTCACGGTCTCGGTCAGCGTCTCCAGCACGTAGGCTGCTCCCGGCTGCCAGTGCGGTCGCAGCAGCACAGGCGCCTCCTCGGCCGGTAGCTGGAGGGCGGTCAGCAGCAGCAGGCCGGACAGGCGAAGGAGGGACTGGGTGAACATGGCCGTGCGCAGCTAACGTCGGGCCGGCGGGGGGGCAAGGGGGAATGACGAATGACGAAGGGGCAAGGCCAATGCCGAACCGAGAAAACAAACTTTCCAGAAAACTGGCACGCTTTCCGCTCAACTTTGTAAGCGCATCTCCCGGCGGCAAAAAATCAGGAATGATGACTGCTCGTCGTTGCAAACTGCAAACCACACACCTAATTGCCTCAGCCATGAAAAAAATCGAAGCGATCATCAAGCCGTTCAAACTCGAAGACGTCAAGGAAGCCCTGTCCGACGTGGGCGTTGAAGGAATGACTGTCGTCGAGGTCAAGGGCTTCGGCCGCCAGAAGGGCCACACCGAAATTTATCGTGGCTCCGAATACACCGTTGACTTCCTGCCGAAGGTGAAGATTGAGGTCGTTGTCGAGGATTCGCGCAGCGACACCGTTGTCGAGGCCATCGTCAAGGCTGCCAACACCGGCAAGATCGGCGACGGCAAGGTTTTCGTCAGCGAAGTGCTCGAAGCCGTCCGCATCCGCACCAGTGAGCGCGGCGCCGATGCCATCGCCGGATCCTGAGGCATGTGGTTTTTTCCGCCCGTCCGGCCCTGCCGGACGGGCTTTTTTTTTGGCCGTCGCCCAGCCCTGCCGACCCAAAATATTAACCAAACCAAACAAATCTCTTGTCGGCGCGCGGCCTTTCTGTCAGCCTGACTTCAATTCCGTGATTCGCTTTTACCCATCAAAAGTGCGGACCGGCAACCTTGGCATCCAAACTGCGCCAAGTCTCAGGACCAACCCCGGGTGCCACCACCCCAACCCCTCCACCTGACATGGACCGCGACGAACTCTCCGGCATTGCTGCGCCCGTTTTTTTTGCCAATCCGGACTTGGCCGCCAGCCCGCCACTCGCCACCGTCCCGCCGTTGAAACGCAAATCCGCCTCCCCCGCCCGCCGCGGCAAAACAGCCCGTGCCGCCGGCTTCAAGACCTTCGTGCTCGACACCAACGTCCTGCTGCACGACCCGGCCTGCATCCACCGCTTTGCCGAGCACCACGTCTGCATTCCCGTGGATGTGCTCAGCGAACTCGATCGCTTCAAGAATGAGATGACCGAGCGCGGTGCCAACGCCCGCGAGGTGCACCGCGCGCTGATGAAGACCTTTGCCGCGCCCGAGGCCTCGGTGACCGAGGGGGTGCGCACGGACGGCGGTGGCAACCTGCGCATCGTCGTCTACGACCCGGTGATGGCGGCGGACCTGGCCAGCGTGCTGGAGTTTCAGCGCGTCTTTCCCGGCCAGGACAAGATGGATCACCGCATCCTGGCCTGCACGCTCTGGCTGCGCGAGCAGCTCGACACGCCGGTCATTCTGGTCAGCAAGGACCTCAACATGCAGCTCAAGGCGCGCGCCATGGGCCTGGAGTGCGAGGACTACCTGCACGACAAGGTGGAGCCGCGCGACGTCGCCAACTTCGACATCGCCCGCGTGGCGGTCAGCGGCCACGAGCTGCAGCGCTTCGCCAGCAGCGGTCGCCTGGCCCTGCCGCCGGCGCGGCTGGCCGACCTGGTCGCCAACGATTACGTCCTGCTCGTCGCTGGCGACAAGGCCTCGATGCCGGCAAAGATGACCGCCCAGGGCGAGCTGCGCCGCCTGCATCACACCCCGGAGGCGATCAAGGTCGGCCAGGGCCGCGCCATCAAGCCGATGAACCTTGGCCAGACCTGCCTGCTCGACGCCCTGCTCGATCCCGAGATCAGCCTGGTCACCTGCTACGGCCAGGCCGGCACCGGCAAGACCCTGCTCGCCGTTGCCGCCGGCCTCTCCCAGGTCTTCGCCCGCACCTACCACGGTGTCACCATCAGCCGCCCGATTGTTGCCATGGGCCAGACCGTCGGTTTCCTGCCCGGCACCCTGCAGGAAAAGATGCGCCCCTGGCTGCAGCCGGTCTATGACGCGCTCGACCTGCTCATGCGCCCGCTCGACAGCCAGCAGGGGCCGCAGCGCAAGAAGAACCGCTTCCTGCCCGACAAGCCTTCGGCCCAGGAGGCGGCCGCGCCCTACGAACCGCTCATCCAGCAGGGTGTCATCGAGATCGAGGCGCTCTGCTACATCCGCGGGCGCTCCATCCCCGACCGCTACTTCGTGCTCGACGAGGCCCAGCAGCTCACCCCGCTCGAGGCCAAGACCATCGTCACCCGCATGTCGCGCGGCTCCAAGCTGGTCCTGGTCGGCGATCCCGCACAGATCGACAACCCTTATGTCGACAGCCGCAGCAACGGGTTGGTCTACACCCGCCAGCGCATGCGCGGCCAGCCCTTTGCCGCCCACGTGCCGCTCAGCAAGGGCGAACGCAGCCCGCTGGCCGAGGCCGCGGCCCGCCTGCTCTGAGGACCCTCTTCAAAACCGGCTTTTCTGCGCATGGCAGCCCACAGTCACCGCGGCGGCTCAGCCGCTTCCAGTTTCAGGCGTTGACCCGCGGCGGCCTGCAGGCGGTGCGCCGGCGCATTCGCGGCGAAGCCTCCGAGCTGGCCAGCGAGCTCGAGTTCAAGATGGTGGTCGCGCCGTGAGTGCGCTCAGGAGAGCAGGGTGCGAACCTCTTCCAGCGCCTGCTTGGTGCGCTTGATGCCCTCGATTTCGGGATGCTTGTCGCCCTCGTACTCGATGCCAATGTAGCCGCGGTAGCCGGCCTCGACGACGATCCGGATCAGGCGCTCGTAGTCGAGCGTCATCTCGCGGCCCTCGCGGCGGTCCTCGGTGTAGAACTTGCCGGCGCCGGTGTCCCAGTCGTAGGCCTTGGCGCTCATTGCCTGCTTCACCCAGGGCATGAACTCTCGCAGGCCCTTGTAGGGGTTGTACAGTTCGCCCTTGTTGCGGTCGGTGTAGAAGTTGCCGAAGTCGGGCAGGATGCCGACGCGGGCATGGTTGGCCAGCTTCATGACACCGGTCAGCCAGAGGCCGTTGCTGGACAGGCCGCCGTGGTTTTCGACGACGACGAACAGGCCGCGCTTGTCGGCCTCGACGCAGAGGTTGTGCAGGCCCTCGGCGGCGTGCTTCATCTGCTCCTCGTAGCTGAGCTTGGGATCGCTGGCGGCATTGACACGGATGCTGTGGCAGCCGAGGCGGGCGGCGGCGTCGAGCCACTTGAGGTGGTTCTCCACCGTCTTCGCCTTGGCGGCGGCCTCTGGCGCGCCGAGGTTGCCCTCGCGGTCAATCATGATCAGCAGGCCCTTCACACCCTCGCCGTCCTGGCGCTTCTTCATCTCGTCGAGGTAGGTGTTGTCGGTCGCCTTGTCGGCGAACATCTGGTTGACGTATTCGACGCCGTCGATGCCGAGACTGCGGGCGATCTTGCAGAAGTCGAGGTGCTCGAGCGGCTCGGCGCCGGCGCGCTTGAACATGCCCTTGTTGAGCGACCACTCGGCAAGCGAGATCTGGAACAGCGACGCGGCGTTCTGGGCGCGCACGCCGGCGGCGGTGGCGGCGAAGCTGGCGGCGGCGAGCTGGAGGAAGCGGCGGCGTGAAGATGGGGTCGACATGAGGATGGTGGGGGTGAACAGATATTTCAGCGTGGATCGGGGGCGCTGGCAACTGCGAATCCTGCCCGGCGCTTGATGCTTTCGCCATTCGCGTCCAGTCTGGACGGGTCGCATGGCCGAACAGTTCCTCTTTCTCCAAAAAACCGCCGGGCGCGGCGGTGCCAAGAACCGCCTGCTCGACACCCTGGCCGCACTGCAGGCCGGCAGCGACGCCCGCCTGCACGTGCTCTGCGGCGAGACCGGCGAGTTTACCGAGCGACTGACCGCCATGGGCGTGCCGTTCAGCGTTGGCCCGCTGCCGGAGTGGCGCAAGCTCGGCGGCCGGCTGCGCTTTGCCGGCGCCATGCGCGCCAACCTGCGGGCGCTGCCCTTCCAGCGCGCCGACTGGGTGGTCAGCAACGAGATGTGGTGGGCGCCGCACGCCGGCGCGCTCGCCCGCGGGCTTGGCGCGCGGTCGGCGATCATCATCCGCGACGGCATCGCCACCGCCCCGACGGCGCGCCAGTATCGCATGCACCAGAACGACCTGCTGCTGCCCTCCTCGATTCAGATTGCCGAGGGGTTGCGCGTGGATCCGGAATTGGCGCTGCGCACCCAGGTCTTCCTCGACTCCGTGCGGCTGCCGCCGCCTGTGCCGGAGGCCGAGGCCCGCGCGCTGGCCGACCGCCTGACCGGCCAGGCGGGTGTCGAACGCTGGCTGCTCGTCATCGGCAAGCTCGGCCCGCGCAAACGCCAGGCCGATGCCGTGCGTGTGCTGCGCCGCCTGCTCGACCTCGGCCATGCCGGCCTCGGCCTGGCGCTGGCAGGGGATTGCGAGCCGGAGTACGAGGCGGAGATGGCGTCGGTCATCGCCGAATGCGGTGTCGCCGACCGCGTGGTTCGGCTGGGCAACGTCGCCAACGTGCGCCCGCTCCTGGACCTCGCCGCGGTCTGCCTGCTCACCAGCCTGCGCGAGGCCCTGCCCGGGTCGGTCATTGAGGCCCTCGAGGCCGGTCGGCCCTGCTTCATGTACCCCTGCGAGGGGGCCGAGGACATCTTTGGGCCGCACCGGCCGGACTTTGTCAGCTCGACCTTTGAGCCGGAGGAGCTGGCGGCTCGCATCGACCGCCTGCTGCGCCAGCCGGAGGAGCTTGCGCGGCTGACCGCCGAACTGCAGACACGCGCACTGAGCCTGTTTTCGCCGCAGGCCCATCTCGGCGAGATCCAGCGCGCCTTCGGTCTTGAGGTTCGTGCACCGGTCGCGGCCTGAGTCCGGCAAGAAGCCGGCACGCGCCGCGTTTCCAGCCGGCATGCGCCTTCTCTGCTGCCTCCTTCTGTTCGCCGCCGGTCTTGCTCCAGCCCAGGCGGAACGCCCCGATGTGCTGTTCATCGCCGTCGATGATCTCAACGACTGGACCGGCTACCTGCGCGGTCATCCGCAGGCGCGCACGCCGAACATCGACCGCCTGGTCGCGCGCGGCACCGCCTTCACCAACAGCCACTGCGCCGCGCCGGCCTGCAATCCCTCGCGCGCCGCCCTGATGAGCGGCCTGCGCCCCTGGCAGACCGGCATTTACACGAACGGCGACCCCGCCCAGGGGGTGATGCGCGACACGCTCACGCTCAACCGCCACGTCCTCGCCCAGGGCTACCGCACCCTCGGCGGCGGCAAGATCTACCACGGCTACAGCAGCGAGGGGCGCGACGACAGCTGGACGGAGTGGAAGGGGCTTTTCCCCAGCATTCAGGAGCACGAAAAAAACCTCAACGGCCTTGATCGCGGTCATTTCGACTGGGGGGCGGTGGACGCCAAGCCCGAGGCGATGGGTGATTTCAAACTCACCACCTGGGCCGTGGAGCAACTGCAGCAGGCCCCGGCGGACAAGCCCCTCTTCCTCGCCGTCGGCTACGTCAAACCGCACCTGCCTTGGTATGTGCCGCGCGAGTACTTCGATCGTTTCCCCCTCAACCAGATCCAGCTGCCGGTGGTGGGTGACAACGACCTCGCCGACGTGCCGGAGGCCGGTCGTAAGATGGCCAAGCCGGAGGGCGACCACGCCGCGGTGGTCGAAGGCAAACAGTGGCCGCAGGCCGTGCAGGCCTACCTCGCCACGATCGCCTTCCTCGATGACCAGGTCGGTCGCCTGCTCGACGGTCTCGATGCCAGCCCGCGCCGTGACAAAACCGTCATCGTCTGGTGGACCGACCACGGTTGGCACCTCGGGGAAAAGCAGCACTGGCGCAAGTTCTCGCTCTGGGAGGAGGCGACCCGCACCTCCTTCGCCGTGGTGGCTCCCGGCATTGGCCAACCCGGCCAAAGCTGTGCGGCACCGGTTGACTACCTGAGCCTGTATCCGACGCTCTGCGAGCTGACCGGCCTGCCCCTGCCCGCCCACGTCAAGGGGCCGAGCCTGGTGCCCCTGCTGCGCGATCCGCAGGCGGCGTGGCCGCATCTCGCCGTCTGCAGTCATGGCCGTGGCAATCACGCCGTGCGCGACCGCGACTGGCGCTACATTCGCTACGCCGACGGCAGCGAGGAACTCTACCACGACGCCAAGGATCCGGGCGAATATCACAACCTCGCCAGCCAGCCCGAGCATGCCGCGGTCAAGACCCGCCTGGCGGCCGCCCTGCCCGCCGCTGACATCGAGGTGCCGGCGACGGCAGCACCCTCCAAAGCCAAGGCTAACAAAGCCGGCAAAAAGAAGAAAAAGTCCGCCCAAGATTGAGCCCGGTTGCTCCTGGAGGTTTGGGGTTTGTCCATCCCGTCCATGCGGTCCCTTCAGTCCATCGGGACCATGTCCCTCAACGCAAATCGTCCCCCCAGCCCCTCGGCATTGCGTGCTGCGAGGCGGGCGGCGTAGGCGGCGCAGTCCACGGCCGGCCAGCCGCTCAGCCAACCGTGCAGAAAGGCACCGTGAAAGACGTCGCCGCAGCCGGTGGTATCGACGAGCGGATTGGCAGGGAAGGCCGGCTGATGGTGGCGTGTGCCATCGGGCAGGGCCAAATGACTGCCGCGCACACCGTCGGTGATCACCAGCACGCGTGCCGGCGGGGTCAGCAGGGCCGCAGTCATCGTCTCAAGGTCGTCGCTGCCCGCGAACTGGCGGGCGAAGTCGCGCGCCATCAGGCGCAGGTGGCTGGCAGTGACGAGGTCGCGCAGCGATTCGCGCCAGCGCCCAGCGCCGCCGTCGAAGGAAATGGTGACGCCCTGGGCGGCGGCTGCGGCAACTGCGGCGCGGGCGGTGGATTCGTGGCGGCCGTTCAGGTGCAGCAGGCGGGCGCCGCGTACGAGGCGGGCTTCGGGCTCGCCCCAGACTGGTTCGCCAGCGTCACTGGGGTGGTAGGCGATTTGGCGGGCGCCATCGCGGCGACGCACGAGGATGCCGGCGGTGGCGGAGTGGCGACCGGGCAGCACCTGCAGGGCGCAGGTGTTGACTCCATGCTGTTCGAGTTCGGCGCGCAGGGCCCGACCGGGGGCGTCGTCACCGCCGACATCGATCAGGGCGGTGGCATGGCCATGGCGGGCGAGCGCGCAGAGGGAGGTGGCCACAGGGCCGCCGCCGGTGGCAATGTGATCCAGGGCGGCGCAGACGCGTTCCTCGGCGGCAAATTCCTCAACGACCCAGAAATGATCCCAGGTGGCCGCGCCGATGCCAATGACCTCGGCGGGACGGTGAGATTCAGGCCGCGCAGGCATGGGCGCGGGGCAGGGGTGACAGCGGCGTGCGCCTCACATGCCCGCGCCGCCGCTCTTGGCGAGGAAGTTCAGGGCGAGGGCGGCGAGGGCAAGAAGGAAGACGGCAAGGGCGAAGGGCATGACGGCGTCAGGTGAGGGATTCGGGAATCGGGCGGCTCACTGCGGGATGGCCGGGAGCTGGTTGGCGAACCGGTTCATCCAGGTGCCGTCGTCCTTGTTGTAGGTTTCCCACTTGGCCGGCATCGAGTGCGGCACCATGAGGGCCGAACCGTCCTGGGCGGAAATCTTGTCGCCACCGAACATCTGCAGCACGAGCAGGGCGGCCGAAAGCACGAAGCAGATCGCCGACAGCGGCATCAGGCCGGCTTCCGGATCCTTGTCGTCGTCATAAAACTGCTGGGAATCGGCGGCGGCGGCACGCTTGACCGGGGCGCTCGGCGGAGCGCTGACGCTCGGACGCGCCATCGGCTGGGTCTGCTGCAGCTTGACGGTGGCCTTGGGCAGGCCGGCGGCCGGAGCACCGGCGAGCGGAGCTGTGCCGGCAGTGCCCGGGGGCTTTGGCGCCGCGGCGGCGGGTTTGGTCAGCGGGGCGGTGGTGGCACCGGTTTCGACGCGCGGGGCGGCGCCGGGGACCATCGGCGGACGCGGGGCCATCGGGGCGGCAGGGGGGGCGGTGGGCGGACGCGGGGCGGCCGGGGCACCACCGGTGAGGGGAACCGTGGCTGCGGGCGGTGGAGCCGAGGCAACCGGGGTCGGGAAAGCGGCCGGAGGCGGGCTCGCGGCGGGCGGCGCAGCCGGCGGCAGTTTCACCGGGGAGGAAGCGATCTTCGGGGCCGGCGGCGGCAACGGAGCGGAAGGCAACTGGACCGGCGCGGTGGTGCGGCGCGGGGCGTCGGCGGGTGGCGGCACGGCCACGGGCGAGCTCTCTTCACGCGGGCGCAGGGTGATGCGCACGGTTTCCTTCTTCAGGGGCACGGCCGAGGTCTTGGGAGTGCTGGGCGGCGGCGGCGTGTTGTCTTCGCTCATGATGTCGGTTGGCTGGCTGCGGGATTTCGAGATTAAATGTCTATTTAGCGGGGCGGCGCCTCTGGCGTCAATGCCATTTCACCGACCAAACGCTCTCAGCGGAATTTTTTCAGTCGCTCGGCGACGTCCGACTCCAGCCGGCGCACAAAGCCGAGGGTGAACTCATGCACATCCAGGCTGTCGTCGTGCACCAGAGGTGTCAGGTCCATGGCGAAGGTCAGTAGGCTGGTCTTGTCGGTCGTGTGCGAGTCGAAGTAGGTGGCGTTGGCGTGGCGCAGGCCCTCCTCGGCGAGGTCATAGCGCTTGCCGCCGCTGATCTGGCTGTCAAACACGCCGAGCAGCGGCCGCAGCAGGTGCGGGTGCTTGTCGACCTTGAGCATGGCCTTGTCCTCGGTGAGCAGCCAGTCGAGCTTGCGCCAGACCTCGCAGCCGTAGACCTGGCGCGGACGCGCCTCGACCGGCAGGGCGCGCAGGGCCTCCAGGCAGCGCAGGAAGGTCGCCACGTGGGTGTCGTGGCGGTCGCAGGGGTTGTGCAGGTACAGCGTGTGCGGCCGTGCCTGCTCCAGGATGAATTTCAGATCCTCGACCACCGGGCCGTCGCACTGGCTCTTTACCTCGTCGCTCGGGTAGCCGAGCTGGGCCATGAAGCCATACTCGCCGACGTAGGCGGCCTTGCGCTGCTCGTGGCGCCGCACCGCCTGCATCTCCTCGTCGGTGTAATTGGCGTAATCGCCCTTGCGCGGGCTGCCGGCGCCATCGGTGACGACCACCCCGCCAAACCACTCGTTGGCACTGTGAAAGCACTCGGTGATGCCGTGGTAGGCGGCGATTTCCAGGTCGTCCTGATGCGAGACGATGCCCAGGTGGGTCACCCGCCGCAGGGCTTCGAGCGGCTCGGTCTGGTCGGGGATGAAAACATCGTGTTTGGGATGGCGGAAGGTCACGGCGATGCTGAACAAGCACAGACTCGCCGCCGGTGCAACGGGGCAGAAAAAGAACGCGAGCTTGCGCAACCACCCGGCCCGGGCGTGGTTGATGCTTGGGATGAGCACCGCTAGCCTGGCGGGGCTGCTGCCCGCCTACCTCATGCCGGAACCGGAGTGGATCGAACCGCCCGTGGCCGCCTCCCCCGCGGAGGCGGAGCTGAGCGCGTTTGCCAATGACGAGGAGAATGTTCGTCTCATGTGCCGGGTGCGCGACGGTGACATGCGCGCCTTCGAGCGCCTGGTCGAGCTGCATCAAAACACCGTCATCGGCACGGCCGCCCGCATGCTCGGCAACCTCGACGACGCCCACGACATCGCCCAGCAGGTCTTCCTGCGCGTCTGGAAAAGCGCGCCGCGCTACGAGCCGACCGCGAAATTCACCACCTGGCTGTTCACCATCCTGCGCAACCTGGTCTTCAACGAGACCCGCCGTCGCGGCCGCCGCCAGGAGGTGCCACTGGAGGGCGAAAACGACGACGATCCGCCGCGCCAGTTTGCCGATCGCACCGCGCCGGCGCCCGACGAACTGCGCCAGCAGGCGGAGCTGGAGCAGGCACTCGACCGCGCCATCGCCGCCCTGCCGGAAAAACAGCGCCTCGCCGTCATCCTGCGCCGCCACGAGGAACTGCCGTACGAGCAGATCTGCGAGATCCTGAACCTGTCGCTGCCGGCCCTGAAGAGCCTGCTGTTTCGTGCCCGCGGCGAACTGCGCAAGCAGCTGGCGGCGCACCTGGGCGATGCCGATCCAGCCGCCTGAAACGAAAAAAGCCCGCCGGTGGCGAGCTTTGGCGTTTGAAAGTGGCGACCCCTACGGGACTCGAACCCGTGTCGCATCCGTGAAAGGGATGTGTCCTAACCGCTAGACGAAGGGGTCGTATGAGCGGGCCGAGATAGTGCCGCATCCAAGCCTGCGTGCAACTGAAAAAAGTGGCAAAATTCAAACCGGCTTTCGCAGCGCTTTGGCAACCCGCTCGGCCGCCACTTGCAGCCCTTGATTCACCGAGCGTCGAGCAGCAGCTCTGCGCTCAGGTTGCCGGCGCCGGCATGGGCTTCCAGGGCGGCCCGACCCGCCGCGCCCAGCCTGGCCCGCCGGTCGGCATCGTTCAGCAGCTCGCTCAGGGCGGTTTCCAAGGCGGCTGCCTCCGGCACCTGCACGGCGCCGCCGGCCTTGAGCAGCAGCCCGACCAGGGCCTCGAAATTCTCCATGTGCGGCCCGAACAGCACGGGCCGCTCCGCCATCACCGCCTCGGCCGGATTTTGCCCGCCGGTCGCCAAAAAGCTTTTGCCGACCACCACCGCCGTTGCCAGGCACTGCCAGGCGCGCAGCTCGCCGGTGCTGTCGACCAGCAGCACGGCCGCGCCGCCCCGCAGGTCGAACTCCGGCGTGCCCGCGGTCGAGCGTTTGACGGTCTGCAAGCCCAGATCGGCGAGATCACGGACGATGGCGTCGGCGCGCTCGACGTGGCGCGGCACGACCGCCAGGGCGAGATCGCTGAAGCGCCCGCGCAGGCGCTGCCAGACACCGGCGAGCAGGACTTCCTCACCCGGGTGCGTGCTGGCCAGCAGCAGCAGGGGTTGGTCCGGGCGCAGGCCGCCCTTGCTGAGCAGCCCGCCCAGCGTGGCCACCTGCCCCGGATCGGCGTCGGCGCCCGCTGGATCAAACTTGATGCTGCCAGTGCGCTCGATGCGTTCCGGAGCAACTCCGAGCGCGGCAAAGCGCGCGCGGTCGGCTTCCTCCTGGACCAGGACAAGGTCGAGCAAGGCGAACACCGGTCGGATGAAGAAACCAAAGCGCTGGAAGCGTCGTTCCGAACGCGCCGACAGACGGGCGTTGACCAGGCTCAGGCGCAGGCCGCGGCGCTTGGCGGCGCGGGCGAGGTTCGGCCAGAGCTCGGCCTCGACCAGCACAAGCTGTTCGGGCCGCGCCGCGCGCAGGGGCCAGGAGCCGATCCAGGGCAGATCGACCGGTGCAAAGAGCACGACGACCCGGCCCGGGTGGCGCGCGGCAAAGTCGCGGGCGAGGGCGTGACCGGTCGGCGTGGTCGTGGTCACCACCACACCGAGTTCGGGGGCGCGCGCCAGCAGCAGCGGCACCAGCTTGGCAGCGATGCCGACCTCGCCAACGCTGACTGCATGCAGCCAGAAGCGCCGCGCCGGCAATGCGTTCAACGCGGTGCGCTGCTCACGAGTGAGCCTGCCGAAGCGCTGGGCGAGGTCCTGCCAGCGACCGCCGCGGCGGCGCAGCTTGATCAGCGCCGAGGGCAGCATGAGCAGCAGGGCGACGGGCAGCAGGAGGTTGTACAGAAACAGGCTCAGGCGCATGGGACTGCAAGCAGTCAGAGGGCAAGCCGCGCGGGTCAAGCGGCAAGGCAGGGTTGGAAACTCGATAGGCGGCCGTGCGTCCTGCGCGCAACATGGCGGCATCGGCATCGTCTTCTCTGCTTGTGAAGTGGTTGCTCCTTTTTCTTCTGCCTGTCGCGCTCCGGTCGGCAACGCCGCCCAACGTGCTGCTGGTGGTTGCCGATGACCTCGGCTGGGCCGATGTGGGTTTCAATGGCGGCAGGGACTACGCCACGCCGAACCTCGACCGCCTCGCCGCCACCGGCATCAACCTCACGGACTTCCGCGCCTGCCCGATGTGTTCGCCCACCCGCGCCGGCCTGCTCACGGGGCGCTGGCCGCTGCGCTTCGGCCTGATGCGCGCGGTGGTGCCGCCCTGGTCGGCCTACGGCCTGCCGAAAGCGGAGCAAACCCTGGCGGAACGACTCGCCGCGGCCGGCTACGAACGCCGCGGTCTCATCGGCAAATGGCACCTCGGTCATGCCCGCCAGGCCCATCACCCGCTGCGCCATGGCTTCACCCACTTCATTGGCTGCTACAACGGCGCGGTCGATTACTTCACCCGCGAGCGCGATGGCGAGACCGACTGGCATCACGGCGCCAAAACGGTGCGCGAGCCGGGTTACACCACCGACCTCATCGGCGAACACGCGGAGCGTTTCATCGCCGAGTCGCCCGCCGATCGCCCCTGGCTGCTGTACGTGCCCTTCACCGCGCCGCATTCGCCCTACCAGGCGACGCCCGAGGCGGTGCAGGCCCATGCCCGCTTCAAGCGCCCCGAGCGCCGCGCCTACGCGGCGATGATCGAGTCGCTCGACCGCAACGTCGGTCGCCTGCTCGCCGCGGTCGAGGCGCGCGCGGATGCCGACAACACCCTGATCC
>CANNUR010000059.1 GCA_947523045.1 uncultured Prosthecobacter sp. | reverse complement strand
GTGCTGGGCGCGGTGATGTTCTGCTACCTGTTTTACTACACCGGCCGGCAGACCTTTGGCTTTGCCATTCCCGGCATTCAGGCGGAGCTGGGCTTGGACAAGCAGACGCTCGGCTGGATCAGCGCCGCCATGCTCTGGGCCTACGCCGCCGGGCAGATGATCAACGGCAACCTCGGTGACACGTTTGGCGGTCGCCGCATGATGTGCCTGGGGGCGGTGACCTCCTTCGCCCTCAACTGGCTGACCAGCTTCGGTGTCGGCTTCAAATCGCTGGCCGCCGCCTGGGGACTCAACGGCCTGGCGCAAAGCATGGGCTGGGCGCCCGGCAGCCGGCTGGTGTCGAACTGGTTCGGCGCCCACGAGCGCGGCCGTGCCTTCGGGCTCTATGTGCTGGCGGCGGGCCTGTCCTCGGTGTTGTCGTTCGCCACCTCGCTGCTCGTGCTTGACGTGCTGCAACTCAACTGGCGTTGGATCTTCCGTCTGCCCGTCATCCTCATGCTGCTCGGCGGGCTGGTGGTCTGGTTCATCGCCCGTGACCGGCCCAGCGATGCCGGCTTTCCCGACAGCCATGAGGATGAAAAGGTGCGCGTGACCGGGGCGACCCAGGAAACTGCGTGGCAGCGCTACGGCATGGCTTTGAAAAACGGTCGCCTGCTGCTCGCGGGTCTCGCCATCGGCTTTCAAAACACGGTGCGCTATGGCCTGCTCATCTGGGTGCCGGTGTATTTCCTCGGCGAGGATTTCAAAGCCGACCCGCTGGGCAAATGGATCAGCATCGCCCTGCCCATCGGCATGGCGCTCGGCGCCTTGACCAGCGGCTGGATCTCCGACCGCTTTTGCGACTCGCGCCGCAGCGGCGTCATTGCCAGCTTCATGCTGCTCGCCGCGGTCGCCGCCCTGGCGATGTATCTGCTGCCGGCAGGGCATCGCTTGGGCGTGCCGGTGCTCTTCCTCGCCGGCTTTTTCGCCTACGGCCCGCAGTCCGCCTTCTGGGCGCTCGCCCCCGATCTGCTCGGCCGCGAACGCGCCGGCACCGCGGTCGGCGTGATGAACTTTTTTGCCTACGCCATGGCCGGTTTGGGCGAGCCCTTCATTGGCTGGATGATCCAGCACAACCCCTTCGCCAGCACCCCCGGCGTGGAAAGCGTCGCCCTGGTCTTTCCCCTCGTCGCCGTCGCCGCCCTGTGCAGCGCACTGTTGGCCCTGCTGATCCGGAGATGATCCCCACCATGACTGCCCGCGTCCAACTTTTCCAAGGTGCCCATCAGCCGTTTCAACTGGGCTCAGTGCCACTGCCCGACGAACTCCACCCCGGTGAGGTGCTGGTGGCCATCTCACTGGCCACGATCTGCGGCTCCGACCTGCACACGACCGAGGGTCGCCGCTCCGCGCCAACGCCCTGCGTGCTCGGCCATGAGGCCGTCGGGCACGTCGTTGCCAGCGCCCGCGCGGGCATCGCGACCGGCCAACGGGTCACGTGGACGCTGGCGGATTCCTGCGGTCATTGCGCCCCCTGCATGCAATGGCATCTGCCGCAGAAGTGTGAGCGACTTTTCAAGTACGGTCACGCCGCGCTGCGCGATGGCAGCGGCCTGAACGGCTGTTACGCCAGCCACATCGTGCTGCGTCCTGGCACCGGCATCCTGCAGGTGCCGGAGGACCTGCCGGATGCCATCGTCGCACCGGCGAACTGCGCGCTCGCCACCGTTGTCAATGCGCTGGCAACCCTGCCGGATCCCTGCGAGCGCGCCCTCGTGCAGGGCGGCGGTTTGCTCGGCATCTATGCCTGTGCCTGGCTGCGCCATCGCGGCGTGCGCGAGGTTTTCTGTACCGACCTCAGCCCGCAGCGCCTGGAACGGGTCGCCGAGTTCGGCGGCGCGCCGCTGCCACCGGGCGGGGAAATCCCACCCGTGGATCTCATGCTCGAAGTCACCGGCAGTTCCGCCGTCATTCCCGAGGGCATCCGCGCCCTGCGCTCCGGCGGCCATTACGTCTGGGCCGGCATGGTGCATCCCGAAACCCAGCTCGATCTCACCGGCGAGGCCGTGCTGCGCAAGTGCCTGACCCTGCGTGGCGTCCACAACTACGCGCCTCAGCATCTGGCCGAGGGACTCGACTTCCTCGCGCAAAACCACACCCGCCTGCCCTTCGAAAAACTCACCAGCCCGCCCCTGCCTCTTGAACAACTCAACGAGGGTTTTGATCTCACACGACGTCGCCAATGGCAGCGCGTCGCCATCCTGCCCTGAACTGGCATCGAATTCCAACTGCCTGCCCATGCTCTCCCTCCCCAGTTACCTCGCCGGCAAAGCGGTCACCACCAAAGCGTGGATCGATGTCTGCAATCCTTGGAACCGCGAACCGGTTGGCCGCGTGGCGGCGGTCGGACGCGCACAGGTGGAACAGGCCATCGCGGCCCATCTCGCGCCACATGAACCGCTCACCCGCTTTGAGCGCAGCCAGATCCTGAATCGAACCCGCGACCTGCTGGAGGCCCACCGCGAGGAGCTGGCCCGGCTCATCACCGCCGAAGCCGGGTTGAGCCTGCGCGAGACACGTTACGAAGTCGGCCGTGCCTGTGATGTCTTCGCCTTTGCCGCCATGGAGGCCCTGCGTGACGACGGTCGGATTTTCTCCTGCGACATCTCGCCCACCGGCAAGGCGCGGAAAATCTACACCCTGCGCGAGCCGCTGCCGCTGGTCTTCGCCATCACGCCCTTCAATCACCCGCTCAACCAGGTGGCCCACAAGCTGGCACCCGCCATCGCCGCAGGCGCGCCCGTCATTTTGAAGCCCTCGGAAAAGACCCCGCTCACCGCCGTGCGCCTGGTCGAACTGCTCTACGAGGCCGGCCTGCCAGGCCACCTGCTGAGCTGTCTGCATGGGGATCTCGATAAGGTGACGCGGCCGCTGATTCGCGACGAGCGGGTGGCCTTGGTCAGCTTCACCGGCAGCGCCAAGGTCGGCAGGGAAATCGCCGCCACCGCCGGTTACAAAAAGACCTGCCTGGAACTCGGTGGGCATTCACCGCTGATCGTGCTCGACGACGCCGATCTCGATCTCGCCGCCAAACTCGCCTGCGAGGGCTGCTTCCGCAACAGTGGCCAGCGCTGCACCGCCGTGCGCCGCCTGCTCGTGCAGGAGGGCGTGCTCGCCGACTTCACCGAGCGCTTCGTCGCGCTCGCCAAGACCTACACCTGCGGCGATCCCGCCGATGAAGCCACGGTGGTTGGCACCGTCATCGATGAGGCGGCCGCCAAGTCTCTCGAAGCCGCCATTGACGATGCCACCGCGCGTGGTGCCAAACTGCTGCATGGCGGCAGCCGGCGCGGCGCGCTGCTTGAGCCGACCATCCTAGCCGCGGTGCCACGCGATTCCGTGCTCGGCACCACCGAATGCTTTGGTCCGATTGCGCCGATCTTCCCGGTGCGCGACCTCGACGACGCCATCGCCTATGCCAATGCCACGCCCTATGGCCTGAGCAGCGGCGTTGTCACCCGCTCGATGGAAGCCGCCATCACCGCCGTCAAGGGGATCAAGGCCGGTACCGTCAACATCAACGAAATCCCCGGTTACCGCCTCGAACTCAGTCCCTTTGGCGGCATCAAGGACAGCGGCCTCGGCATCAAGGAGGGCGTCATCGAAGCGATCCAGTTCATGACCACGGTGAAGACCTATTCGCTGCCCTGGTGAGGGGGTGGCAAAGCGGTGGCTGCACCCGCCGGGTTGCCTAAGTTTTTTCTTGTCAATCCGACGGATGTCCGGCCAAATGACAGCCATTGATGAGCGCCTCCCGTCAGCGTTGGCTGTTGGAACAGATCCCGGACTGGGAGCGCGAGGGCTTGTTGACGCCTGAAGCGGCGGGGCGTTTGCGGGAACGTTATGCGCTGGATGGCAGTCGACCGGGCCTTGGCCAGATCCTGCTGGGTGCCCTCGGCGCCCTGCTGATCGGCTCGGGGCTGATCGCCATCCTCGGCCACAACTGGGACGATTTCTCCCGGCCGGTGCGATTGCTCTGCGCCTTCCTGCCGCTGCTGGCGACCCAGATCTTCACCTGGCAGGTGCTGCGCCGTGGTGCAGCGGCCTGGGTGCGCGAAACCGCCGGTCTGCTGCAGGCTTTGGCCGCCGGGGCCTGCATCGCCCTGGTTTCGCAGATCTACCACCTCGGCGGCGACTGGCCGGATTTCCTGCGTGCCTGGTTCCTGCTTGCCCTGCCTCTGGCCTGGGTGCTGCGTTCCGAGGCCGTGACCCTGTTTTATCTGGTGGCGATCACGGTCTGGACGCTGAGCCGCTTTGAATCGAAGGAGGTCTGGCAGGACAGTGCCGTGCTCTATCCACTGCTGCTGGCGGCCCTGCTGCCGCGCTGGTGGCGACAGCCGGCCCCCGGCACGGTGATGCGCTGGCTGATCGTTGTCAGCGCCGCGCTCGGTCTCGGCGCGGCTGCCGCCGATGCGGTCCAGCGCGGCGAAGTCGTCCGCGGCCGTGGCGATGCCCTGCTGTTGCTCTGGTCCCTGCTCGCCGCCGGTTTCGTGCTGCTGCCGCTCACGGTTCGCGGGCAGGCCGAATCCCTGGCGCGCAAGCCGCAGGTCGTGCTCGGCGGACTCTGGCTATTCGGCTTCGGTCTTGCCGCCACCTTCAGCGATGTGGGGCGCGACCTGCTGCGCGGTACGCCGGCGCTGCTGACCCTGCCAGCCGGCTGGCTGGGGCTCGCCCTGCTCGCCGGCTTGACTGCCCTCGCTGTCCGCCAGCGCCGCTGGGCGGTGCTGACCGTCGCCTCCGTGGTGCTGCTGCCCCTGCTCGTGCACGCAGTGTTTCCGACCGCGCCCCGCGGCACGTTGTTGTCCGGACTTTTCACCGCCCACCTGTCGCTGGTCGGTCTGACCCTCATCCTGCTCGACTTCGCCGGTCGCCCAGCCGCCCCCCGCCTGGGCGCCGCGGTGCTCAGCCTGCTGGTGATTGCGCGCATGGCCGACAGCGATCTCTCCCTGCTCGCCAAGGGCCTCGCCTTCATTCTCGTCGGCAGCGCCTTCCTCGCCTTCAACTTCTTCATGAGCCGTCGCCGGCGGGAGGTGACCGCATGAAATCGCTGCCGCTCGTGCTCTTCGCCCTCACCGTGCTCGCCCAGTGGGTGGTGCCGCTCGCCGCCGTGCGCCAGCACGAACGGGTGCTCGCCGAGGGTGAGCTGATCCGGTTGAAATGCACGGCGCCGGATCCTTACGATCCGCTGCGCGGCCGCTACCTGGCGGTGCGCCCCGAGATCCAGGAGGCGCCGGCGGACAAGGAGCTGGTGTCCCATCGCGGACCAGCCTATGCCGTGCTCGATGTCGGTGCCAATGGCATCGCGAGCGTGACCCGGCTTGAGCGCGAGCGACCCGCTTCCGGTCGATTTGTGCGTGTCCGCGTGCGCTGGGCTTACGAGGACAAGGCGCGCTTTGAGTGGCCTTTCGACCGCTATTACCTGAACGAAAAACTCGCCCCCGAGGCTGACCGCTGGCTGGCCGAATCCCTGCGCAGCGCCAAGGGTGTGCTCGCCGAGGTGCGCGTACTCGACGGCCGCGCCGTGCTCGCCGACCTGACCCTCGACGGCAAATCCTTCCGCGTGCACCTGCAGGAACGGCTGAAGACAGCGCCGGAACCTTGAAATGTCGGCCGCCTGCGGGACGTGAACTTGGGGTCATGCCATCCGTCTCCCGCCGCCGTTTTCTCCATGCCGCCCTCGCCGGTGGCGCTGTCAGTCAGGCCCCTGCCGTGCAGGCAGCGAAAGCCGGTGATTTCACCGAGCCGGCACGCGGGCTGCCGCTGGCGGACGATGCCGATGTCATTGTCTGCGGTGCCGGTCCGGCCGGGGTGGCGGCGGCGATCACGGCGGCGCGGGCCGGTGCCCGGGTGCGGCTGTTTGAATGGCGCGGCTGTTTGGGAGGCATCTGGACCGCCGGCCTGCTCGGCTACTTCCTCGATTTCGACAAGCCGGGCTTTGCCAAGGAACTGCGCGACAAGCTTGATGCGCGTGGTGCCCGCGCCGATTCGACCAGTGCCAGCCGCTTCTGCTACGACCCCGAGGCCCTGAAGTTGCTGCTCGAGGAACTCTGCCTGGAGGCCGGTGTGAAGTTTCAGTATCACACCAAGGTTTCCGCCGCTTTCCGCGAGGGCAATCGTTTGACGACGATCGTCACCGAATCGAAGTCGGGCCGCCAAGCCTGGCGTGCGCCGGTCTTCATCGACACCACCGGCGACGGCGATCTCGGGTTCCAGGCCGGCTGTGCCTTCGAGATCGGCATGGCCGAGGACTGTCCCTGCCAGCCGATGTCGCTCAACGCCCTGCTCATGGTCAAGGACGCCGAGCAGCTGCGCGAGTTCATCCGCTTCGGCCAGCGCCAGCCGGGCGAGAACACCGACAGCGAGAAGAAGCAGCGCATCAAGGACGTGCTGGTCGGCAGTGGCCACTTCCCGTCCTATGCCGGACCGACCATGTGGCATGTCAGCGGCAACCTCGTGTTCGCCATGATGAACCATGAGTATGGCGTCAAGCCCTGGGATGCCGCCGAGGTGACGGCCGCCACCGTGCGCGCCCGCGCCGAGATGAACAAGATGGTCGCCGGCCTGCGCGCGCTTGGCGGGCCGTGGCAGGGGATTCAAATCGTCGCCACCGCCGAGCAGATCGGCGTGCGCGACGGCCGCCGCATCCGCGGTCGCTATACGGTGCTGCAGGATGACCTCGCCCAGGGCATCCGCCATGAGGACGCGGTGGCACGCGTGACCTTTGGCATCGACGTTCATGCGCTGAGCGCCGACGACAACAAGAAGCATGCGATCATGCCCAAGCCGATCAAGGCCAAGCCTTACGACATCCCGCTGCGCGCGCTCATCGCCCGCGATGTCGACGGTCTGATGATGGCGGGCCGCTGCATCAGTGGCGACTTCATTGCCCACTCCAGCTATCGCGTCACCGGCAATGCCGTCGCCATGGGCGAGGCGGCCGGTGTCACCGCCGCGCTGGCGGCGCTCTCGAAGCGCCTGCCCCAGGACGTGGCTTGGAGCGAGGGCGAGGCGAAGCTGAAGGCGCTGGGCCAGCGGGTGTGAACCCGCGGGGCCTGGCAGGCTGTCAACTCTTGCTGGGCAGATCGACGAGCATCTGGGCGTTGCTCGGGTAGCGTTCCATGAGCGTCAGCACGCGCTGGATGGCATCGATCGGCTTGTGGCCGGCGAGGCCGCGGCGCAGCATGTGGATCTTGTCGAGCTGGAAAGCCTGCAGCAGCAACTCCTCGCGGCGGGTGCCGGACTTGAAGATGTTGACGGCGGGGTAATAAAACTGCTCGGCGATCTTGCGGTCGAGCACGAGCTCCATGTTGCCGGTGCCCTTGAACTCCTCGAAGATCAGCTCGTCCATGCGGCTGCCGGTCTCAATGAGGGCGGTGGCGAGCACGGTCAGGCTGCCGGCCTCGCGGGTGTTGCGCGCGGCGGCGAAGAGCCGGCGCGGGATTTCCATCGCGCCGACGCCCATGCCGCCGCTCATCGTTGCACCGCCGGACTTGGCGTTGTTGAAGGCGCGTGCCAGACGGGTGATCGAGTCCATGAGCATGAACACGTGCTCGCCGCACTCGACGAGGCGCTTGGCGCGCTCGATCGCCAGGGTGGCGATGCGGGTGTGGCTCTTGACGTCCTGGTCGTTCGAGCTGGCGTAGATCTCGGCCTTGGGCAGGATGCGCTTGAATTCCGTCACCTCCTCCGGCCGCTCGTCGACGAGCAAAATCATGAGGTGCATCGCCGGATGGTTTTCGACCACTGCCTCGGCGATGTGCTGGAGCAGGGTGGTTTTGCCGGCGCGCGGCGGGGCGACAATCAGGCCGCGCTGGCCGCGGCCCACTGGCGTGAACATGTCCATCACGCGGGTGGTCAGCCGGTCCTTGGTGGTTTCGAGCTGGACCTTCTTGCAGGGATTGATTGCCTTGAGTTCCTCAAAAAGGGGCAGATCGCGCATCGCCTCGGGAGCCCGGGCATTGACTTCGCTGACCTGGGTGATTTGCGGGCCGCGCGGCCCCTTCTGGGCAATGCCCTTGACCTGCATGCCTTCGCGCAGGCCATACTGGCGGATGAAATCGCCGGAGATGAAGGCGTCCTGCGGATGCTGCGCGTACATCGTCTCGCGCCGGCGCAGGAAGCCATAGCCCTTCGGGGTCAGTTCCAGGATGCCGTCGGCCGGTTCCGGCGGGCCAAGCACGATTTCCGGCGTGCGGCTGCGCTCGTCCTCGCCGTTGGCGGGCGCGGGTTCGGCGTTGTCGCCACCCTGGCCTTGTTGACCTTGCTGGCCCTGTCGACGCGCGAGTTTTTCCTGGCGGAAGCGCTCGCGGCGTTCCTTCCAGCGCTCAAACTTCGATTTTTTGCGCTCGGGCGGTTGCCCTTCGGCGGGGGCGGCAGGCGTCTCGGCGACCGCGGGCGCGACAGACGTTGCCGGGGCGGGTTCGATGGCCACAGGGGCGGGCTCAGGACTGGCGGTGGCTGCTGGCACGCTGGCTGCGACCGGCGCGACAACCGGTGTCGGTTCGATGGCGATGGGGACTGTGGCCGCAGTGGCCGGAGGCGGTTCAGCGAGAGTTTTCGCAGCGGGTTCGGCCGACGCCTGTTCCTGCATGGCGGCGAGCATGGCGGCGGCCTTTTTCACGGCGGCAGAGCGGCGCGGTGCCTTCGGCTTGGCGGTGGCGGGAGGTTCGGGCGCAGGTTCGCTGGCGACCGCTGTCTCGACCGGCAGTTCGGCATCGGCACTGGCCTTGGGTTTCCTGCCGGCGGCTTTTTTCGCGGGGGCTTTTTTGGCCGCGACCGTCTTTTTCGCCGCGGTCTTGCGCGCGGCGGTTTTTTTGGCGGGCGCGGTTTCCGCGGGCTGCAGATCGAGCAGGAGTTCTTCGTCGCTCATGGTGGGGGAAGGGGGGATCAGGCAAGGTCGTCGGCGATGTCGTCGGCGATCTCGAAATTGGCGTGGACGTTCTGGGTGTCGTCGTAGTCGTCGAGCAGGTCGTGGAGTTTGATCACCGCACGGGCCTGCTCGAGGTCGGTGAGAAGAACGGGCGTCGTTGGCTGGTAGATCAGTTTCTGCGAGGTGCTCTGGATGCCCTTGTCGCGCAGCGCGCCAACCACCTGGAACAGCTGGTCGGTGGCGGTATACAGGATCCACTCGTCGTCGGCGTCCTCGACATCCTCGGCACCGGTTTCAAGCGCGAGCTCCATCGCCGCGTCCTCGTCGAGACCGCCCCTGGGGATGCGCACCTCGCCCCGGCGGATGAACTGGTAGGCGACGCTGCCGGCGTCGGCGAAGGTGCCGCCGTTTTTCGACAGCAGCACGCGCAGGTCGTTGGCGGCGCGGTTGCGGTTGTCGGTGACAACCTCGATCATGAAGGCAACTCCGCCCGGGCCGTAGCCCTCATAGGTGATCTCCTCGATGGCATCGCCGCCGAGTTCGCCGGCGCCCTTCTTCACCGCGCGCTCAATGTTGTCATTCGGCATGTTGGCGGCGCGGGCGGCGAGGATGGCGGAGCGCAGGCGGGCATTCAGGTCGGGGTTCGAGCCGCCATGCTTGGCAGCGACGGTGAGCTCCTTGGAGAGCTTGCTGAAGACCTTGCCGCGCTTGACGTCCACGACGGCCTTGATGTGCTTCACCTTGGACCATTTGTTGTGTCCGGCCATGTTGCGATGCGGAAATGAGGAAGGGTTGGCGGACGGCCGGCGCAGGGAGCGCGGCGTCCGTTGGGGCTGGGTGGCGGATGAAAAGAGGGGGAAAGCGGCCTTGCCGCGGTCTCCGCTCGATACAAGCCGGGGCTCGTCGCGGGAACGGGTTTCGAGGAGGGGTCGCCTGAGAAACCACGGCTCCCTGCATGGGAGCGGACACCAGTGTTCACCTGGTTGAGAGAACCAGGAACAGCGGAAGTGTGCGGGAGAGTCGGCGGGCTTGCAAGATGTTTTTTTCGGCGGCCGCGTCAGGGATCCTGACGCGGGCCGATGTAAAACCAGCCGCTTTCCGGCTCCAGATCCCCCACCTGATTGCTCAGGTAAAAGCCGGCGGCACCGGCGTTGGAGCCCTTCTGTTGAATGATGCCGTTGAAGGCGGGCAATTTTTTTGCGGGATTCGGCCAGTTGGGGGTGAAGACACCCCGGACCAAGCCTGTCTTGGGGGTCAGGGACAGGCTCCATGACTTATCCTTGGGATCGAGTTTCACCGGCTTGTTGCCTGCCAGATTGAAGACGAATTTCGCCGCATTCTCCAACTTGCCCAATTGCAGGCTCAACTCGGCGTTGCCCTCAGGCGCAGACGCCTCAAGGCTGAGCACGGTTTGCAAGTCGCGTGAGCCATCGTACAGGGCGCCGCTGGTGCTGAGAGCAATGCCCTCCGGCCAGCCTGCGCGGTAGGCCTGCGCCACCCCCGGCTTGGTTTCCGCCTCGGGACGGAACCACTGCAGACCGCTGCCGCTCACATCCGAAGCCGGCTCTGAGGCGTCGAAGATCAGAGTGCCCATCACGCTGCCACGGCGTGTCTTGCCGCCAGGTGTCGGCAGGGCGACGAAGAACTCGGCCTGATCCCCCGAGACCAGATAGCCCGAGGTCGTGAATTTCGTGCCTTCCGACAGGGTGCCAGCCCATTTGAACTGACCGTTTGCTGTCAGCGTTAGTCCGCCGACGCCGATGCCCTGCGGGAAGCTTTCCGGTTCCAGGGGCGGATCCTGGCTCCAGCCGTACAGACCCATGGTGTAGTAACCCTGCCGGCCTCTCGCATCCAGCAGGGCGGCACCCACCGGGTTGTTCTTCGAGTAGAGCGGCGGTCGCGCGAGCCCCGTGCTGGTTTCATTGCCGGCCCCTGTCAGGGTCATCGCCAGTCCGTCGTCGCTCCAATGCATCGACAATTCGCGACCGTTCACAGATAGTGCCGGCAGAAGGTTCCGCCCCGCGGTGAACCAGACGGATTCATCGCCGAGCAGGACTGCGGTGAAGGCGGTCACGCGTCCGTCAAGCCACAGGCGTCCGCTCAGGCTGCCTTTGGCGGGCACGAGCGCGGCATTCAGGAAGCCGGAGGTAGCGATGCCGGCGGGTGTCACTTCGTCCGCCAGCAGCAGCCCCTGGAAGACAGGCTTTTTCCCCAGTTCGGCAAAGCTGCCGCGGGTGAACGGATTCAGACTGAATTCGGCTTGGATGTTCAGGCTATCCTCGTCGGTTTCGGGCATGGCGAACGTGGCGACGGTGCCATTCACCACGGCATCATCCGGCAGGTTATTCCATCGGTCGAAAACATACCCCGGTTTCGCCTTGGCGGTCAGCGTGATCTGGGTGCCGGCGATGACCATCCACGTGGGGCCTTCTTCAGGCGGAGGCAATCCCGCGAGCTTCACCGCTGGCAGCAGCGTCGCGCTCTTGGCAGGCAGGGCGGACATGGCCGCCGTACCCGGCTGTTCCGGCCTGATCTCACTGACGTTGACGCAGGCTACGGTCAACGTCTCGCGCTTCTCGTAATGAAAGGTGCGCTGGATCGTTGTGCGGTTGCCGCTCAGATCGCGGGCGGTGAACGTCAGGCTGACCGGGCCGCTGGCGGCCGGTGCGAAACGAAAATACCAGGGCCAGGCCAGCGAGGTGGTTACGTCCTCCAAATCGTAAAATTGGGCGGAGTAGGTTTCGCCGTCATATTCGATCTCGACACTGTCGATGCCCTGGTTGTCACCCGCCGTGCCCAGGATCGACTGGTTGTAGGGTAAAGACACCACCTTGGCATTGGCGGCCGGACGGATCACGGTCAGCGAAGGTGCCCGGGTATCGAGAGGCAGCAGGCGGATATCGGCGGCACGAACGGAGCCGACGTCCATGCCCTCGGACGGATTGAGAAGCACGACCCTGAAGTGGCGGTAGGTGGCGGCATCGACGTGGGGCAGTAGCGTCAGTTCCACGGTCCTCTCGGTTTCACCTGCCGCGAAAGCAATCTCTGCATCAATCGGCTCGTAGTCCACACCCTCCTGCGCCTGGACAAAGGGAGAGCCTGTATCAACATTAATGCTTTGGATCCTGACGCTGGCCTCGGTGTCGCCCACAGGCCGGTGGATGACGACGTCAAGGCGGGTTGCGGTGTCGGTGGCGACATAGAGATTGGAGCTGAGGTTGAACGCACTCCCTCGGCTTTCCGGATCATTGGTCAACCGCGCGACATAGTTGCGGGGCATGTTGTTGTAGCTGGTGAAGTCACCGCCAAGGAGTACCCGGCCGTCCGCCGCGAGCGCGAGGTGCTGCACCCAGTCGTTTGGCCCGTCATTGGGCTTGAAGTCGAGATCCAGACTGCCATCGTGGTTAAGCCGCGCGATGCGGTTGCGGGTGATGCCGTTGAAGCGGGTGAAAAAGCCGCCGATGAGGGTTTTACCATCGGCCTGCAGCACGATGGAACGCACGGAGTCGTTCGCGCCGGTGCCTGGGTTGAAGCTGGTGTCGAGGCTGCCGTCGCTGTTGAGTCGTGCGACGCGGTTGCGCGTGACGCCATGGCTGCTGCTGAACCGGCCGGCAATGAGGATCCTGCCATCGGCCTGCACCGCAATGCTGTCGACCCAGTTGTCCGGGCCGGTGCCTGGGTTGAAACTGGTGTCGAGGCTGCCGTCGCTGTTGAGCCGGGCGATGCGTGGTCGTAGCGTGCCGTTGTAGCTGGTGAAGGCGCCGCCGATCAGTACCTTCCCGTCCGCCTGCCAGTGCACGACACGGACCGTTGCATCAGCGCCGGAGCCGGTGTCGAAGCCGGTGTCGAGGCTGCCGTCGGCATTGAGCCTGGCGAGGCGGTTGCGCGGCGTGCCGTTGTAGCTGGTGAAGTTGCCACCGATGAGTGTCTTGCCGTCGGCTTGGCTGGCCACGGCATAAATCCAGTCGTTGGCTCCTTCGCCTGGATCAAAGCCGGCATCGAGGCTGCCGTCGCTGTTGACTCGGGCAATGCGGTTGCGTGTTGTGCCATTGAACTGGGTGAACCTGCCGCCGACAAGCAGTTTTCCATCGTCCTGCCGGGCCAGGGCATGGACCACATCATTCGCTGCCTCACCTGGGGCGAAGGCGGCATCAAGTTGGCCGTTGTCTGCGAGCCGGGCGACGCGATTTCTGTCATGGAAGATGGTGGTGCTGTAGGTGCCGGCGATGAAGACCTTGCCGCCGCCCAAGGCCGCCAGCACCTGGGTCGTGCCTGTCGTGCTGGTGGTTGGCGCGAAGTCCGTATCGAGGCTGCCGTCGCTGTTGAGTCGGGCCACACGGTGGCGCGGCGCGCCAGAGAAGTTTGAGAAGTGGCCGCCGATGAGGATCTTGCCATCCCCTTGCAGGGCCAGCGTGTTGACCCAGTTGTCCGGACCCGTGCCGGGATTGTAGCCCGTGTCGAGGCTGCCATCGCTGTTGAGCCGGGCGATGTATCGCCGTGGTGTGCCGTTGTGGCTGGTGAAGTTGCCGACGGCAAGGATCTTGCCGTCGGTCAGCACTTCCAGGATCTTGACTCTGCTGTTGAAGCCGGTGCCGGTGCCGAAACTGGTGTCAAGGCTGCCGTCGCTATTGAGCCGGGCGATGCGGCCGAGCGTCGTGTCGTCGAAGCTGGTGAAGCTGCCACCGATGAGGATCTTGCCATCGCTGAGGATTGCGATGCTGTTGATGTCTGAATTCGGGCCCGCTCCAGGGTCGAAATTGGCATCGAGGCTGCCGTCGCTGTTGAGCCGGGCGATGCGATTGCGCGTCGTGCCGTTGATGCTGGTGAAGCTGCCACCGATGAGGATCTTGCCATCACTGAGTACCACCATGCTGTAGATTCGCGCGGCTACGTTCGGGCTAGGCGCGAAATTGGTGTCGAGGTTGCCATTGGCGTGCAGTCGGGCGATGCGGGTGCGGGAGGTGCCGTTGTACTGGGTGAAGCGTCCGCTGACGAGGATTTTCCCATCAGGCTGTAGTGTCATGGCATCCACAGGCAGGTTAAAGCCGGTGCCAGGGTTAAAACT
>CANNUR010000058.1 GCA_947523045.1 uncultured Prosthecobacter sp. | reverse complement strand
GTGCTGCACAGCTCGCAGATCAGCGTTGGCGAGGAGAACAACCTCAACATCCGCGTCTACGGCGAACTCGGCGGCCTGGAATGGCACCAGAAGGAGCCCAACACCCTGCTGGTGAAATGGCTCGACCAGCCGATGCAGGTCTACCGCACCGCCAATGGCTACCTCAGCGCCGCCGCGCTCGCCGCGGGTCGCACGCCGCCCGCGCATCCGGAAGGCTACCTGGAAGCCTTTGCCAACATCTACAAGAACTTCGCCAACGCCATCCGCGCCCGTCTGGAGAAGAAGAAGCTGGCCAAGGACGATCCCGCTAACGACTTCCCCAAGATTGAGGACGGTGTCCGCGGCATGGCCTTCATCGAAGCCGTCGTCGCCTCCAGCAAGGCCAACGCCGCCTGGACCAAGATCGAGGTCTGAGCGTCCGGTTCAACCTGAAGAGGGGGCTTCGGCCCCCTCTTTTTTGTGGCGGTGCGTGGGAGAACCCCAGATCATGGACTGCGGCAGGCCACCTGCCGCTTTGTGGACCGCAGCCCTGCTGCGGGGGAGGAGAATGGCGGCTTCGCCGCGAACGGAGCGCCAGCATGGCTGGCTGAGGGAAAGCGGCAGCAGGGCTGCGCGCAGTCCAAGATGCCGGCTTCACGGGGCTTTCAGCAGGGCCAGCAGCGCCTCATGGGTGGTGCGGTGGCGGATGTCGGGCGCGCCGGGGTAAACGAGTTCGCAGGCGACGCCCTGAGCGTGGCAGTGCTCCTGGAGTTTGACGCCGAAGTTGGCGGTGTGGGTGGGATCCTTCTGGTCCTGGCCGAGCGCGGGCGGGGCGCTGTAGTCGAGGTGCACAGGCGGATCGTCCTGGCTGACGAGGGCGTAGGGCGAGTACTCGGCGATCCAGTCTTTCAGTTCGTCGCGCTTGGCCAGGAAGGTGGCGAAGTCGCCGGGGGTCTGCCGGCCATTGACGTCCTTGAACAGGCCGAAGGCATGGGCGCCGTAGCGGCTGTTCGGGGTCCACTCCAGCATCTGCGCGGGATCGAGCGTGGTCTGCGCGCCGGAGACGACGGCGCCGCTGAGGCGGGTCGATTCACGCGCCACCGGATCCGTGCTTTTGGGATCGGCGAGATCATCGTGGAAGGCCAGCCAGAGGCTGGTGCAGGCGCCGGCCGAGCCGCCACTGGCGACGATGCGGGTCTTGTCGAGGTTCCATTCGCCGGCCTTGCTGCGCACGAACTGCAGGGCGCGCGCGGCGTCGTGGAGTGAGCCGCGCACCGGCGGCTGGATGCCCTCGGCGTGCGCCTGGGAGACGTAGCGGTAGTTGATCGACACCACCGACACCCCGGCGGCGAGCAATTTTTCCACGTCGTAAAACTTCGCCAGCCGCTCCTTGTCGCCCCCCATCCAGCCACCGCCGTGGATGAAGAAGAGCAGCGGCGCGGGGGCCTGGGTCGGCGCGCGCCAGAAGTCGAGCAGGTTCCGCTCATGCTCGCCGTAGCGGACGTTGGTCTGAGTTGGTGTCGGCAGCGGTTTCTCGGCCGGCGCGGCTTTTTTGGCGACGGCCTTTTTGGCCGGCACGACCTTTTTGGCCGGGGCCTTGGGGGTGGGTTCGGCGGCTGGGGCGATCCCAAGGCAGAGGGCGAGCAGGAGAAGCGGTTTCATGGCAGCGCGGAAACGTCGGCTGTAGGCGGTTCTTCCCGGGTTCAGGCGAGTTCGAAGACGGCGAGCACGGGGCGATGGTCGGAGGCCATGGCATCGGCGATGACCTCCGAGCTCACCAGGCGGAAGGCGGCGGCGGGGCGCGACAGGATGTAATCGATGCGAACCTTCGGCGCCTGCGAGGGCGCGCTCGGCGCGGCCCCGGCATCGAGGGCGTTGATCCACTGATCGCCGAGAATCTTCAGCGGTTCCTCGTCGGGTTTGGCGTTGAGGTCGCCGGCCAGCACGGTGCGCAGGTTGTCGCCCGCGAAGAGCTGGTTGATCGCGGCGGCCTCGGCGACGCGGTCCTCAGGCACGTTGTGTTGAAAATGGGTGCTGACAAAGCGCAGCGGCTTGCCGTCGGGCGCGGTGACGGTGACGGCGATGGCGCCGCGCGGATAGGTGGTGCGTTCCGGGGTCGCCTCGGTGTAGGGCAGGGGATGGATCACCTCGTCGAGGATGGGCAGACGGGTGAGCACCGCGTTGCCGAACAGGCCGCCCTCGTAGTGCTGGGTGGGCCCGAAGCGGGCGGCGAGACCGGTCAGCTCGCCGAGGCGGCTGAGCTGGTGCACCTGACCGGAGCGTCGCACGCCGACATCAACCTCCTGCAGGCCGACGAGATCAGGGTTGGCGTCGCGGATGACCCGGGCAAGGCGTTCGAGGTCATACACCCCGTCGTTGCCCTGGCCGTAGTGGATGTTGTAGCAGAGCACGCGCAGTTGGGTCGCGCTGGCGGCACGCAGGGCTGGCGCGGTGGTGGCGAGGGCGGCGGCGGCTTGCAGAAAACGGCGACGGGATGGAAACTTCATGGTGGCAGGACAACGCCACACCGGCGCGGCTTCTTCCGGTCGCGGTCCCGCTCCGAAGATGCGGGCCTGCGAACGCGTAGGTCTGCCATGCGCTGTCTCTGCCTGCTTGCCTTTGCCGCCACCCTTGCCGCCGCCGATCTGCCCCCGCTCGATCTCGGCGCTGTGCGCGAGCAGCACGTCCTGATCCCCATGCGCGACGGCGCCAAACTTTCGGCCTACCTCTACCTGCCGGCCGGTGACGGCCCCTGGCCGGCGGTGTTCGAGCAGCGCTATGCCGACATCAGCGGCAAGGCCACGCGTGAACGTTCGGCGGAACTGGCGGCGCGCGGCTTTGCCGTGGCCATGGTCAACTTCCGTGGCACCCACCTCAGCGAGGGCCGCTGGCAGGGCTACCGGGCGCTCGGCTGGGGCGAACTGCAGGATGGCTATGACACCTGCGAATGGCTGGCCAAGCAGCCCTGGTGCACCGGCAAGATCGGCACCTTTGGCAGCTCGCAGGGTGGCTTCGCCCAAAACTTTCTCGCGGTTGCCCAACCACCCCACCTGGTCTGCCAGTACATGGTCGACACCGGCCTGAGCCTTTTTCAGGAAGGCTACCGCATAGGCGGCGTGACCCGACCGCAGCGCTTCATCCCGATGCGCGACATCTGTCGTGAGCCGGCCGACAACGATGCCCTGCTCGCCGAATGGGAGCAGCATCCGGACTACGATGCCTACTGGCAGGCCGAGGATTGCAGCCGGCATTTCGAGCGCATGAACGTGCCCTGCTTCACCATCGGCAGCTGGTACGATTTCATGGTGCAGGGCAGCATCGCCAGCTTCATCGGTCGCCAGCATCAGGGCGGCCCGGGCTCGCGCGGTCGACAGCAGCTCCTGCTCGGTCCCTGGCTGCATGGCCGCCTCAACAAGGGCAGCAAGGTCGGCGAGCTGGTCTATCCGGACAACGCCACCTGGCCGGAGGTCGAGCACCTGACGCGCTGGTTCAACCACTGGCTCAAGGGCGAGGCCAACGGCATCGCAAGCGAACCGGCGGTGCGCTATTACGTCATGGGCGCGGTCGGCGAGCCGGGCGCGCCCGGCAACGTCTGGCGGGAGGCCGCTGACTGGCCGCCGCCGGCGCGCGAGCAGAGCCTGTTCCTGCAGGCCGAGGGCCGGCTGGATGTGGCCCAGCCCGATGCCCAGGGAGGCTCGACGAGCTACGTCTCCGATCCGCGGCAACCCATGCAGATTGAGGGTCGCGGCTTCCCTGGCGCCCGCGATGCGCGCGGTTTTGAAAGCCAGGCCGAGGTGCGCACCTGGACCACCGAACCGCTGAGCGAACCCGTGGAATGGACCGGTGCCGTGCACGCGGAACTCTGGTTGAGTTCGACCGCGCCCGACACCGATGTCATCGTGCGGGTGAGCGACGTCTATCCCGATGGCCGCAGCCTGCTGGTCATGGATTACCCGCTGCGCGCCCGCTACCGCGAGGGGTTTGAGAAGCAGGTGCCGCTGACGCCCGGCAAACCCGCCAAACTGGCCTGGCGCCTCGGCTGGACCAGCCTCATTTTCAACAAGGGTCACCGCATCCGCGTCACCGTGGCGAGCACCGGCGCGCCTTATTATGAGCCGAACAGCCAGACCGGTGGCGCGCAGACGCGCGACTGGCTGCAGGATGCCCGCGCGGCGACAAACACCGTCTGGCATGACGCCGCCCGGCCCTCGCGCCTGATCGTGCCGCGGCCGGTGGCGCCGTAAGAACGTCAGCGCCGTCGCGCCGGCAAATGCACGACCAGCGTCGCCGCAAAGATCGCCGCTGCGCCGACCCAGCCAAGCGCGGGCAGTCGCTCGCCGAGCAGGACGAAGGCGGCCAGCGCGGCGAACAGCGATTCGGTGGAGAGCAGCACCGAGGCCTCGGCGGGGCGGGTGGCGCGCAGGGCGACCGCGAGCAGGGTGAAGGTCAGGGCGCTGGAGAGCAGGCCGACGTAGAGCACATCGGGCGCCGCACGCTGGACGGCGGCAAGGTTGTGGCTTTCCCAGAGCAGGGTGGCGCTGCCGGCCAGCAGGGCGACGACGACAAACTGCAGGGCGGTGAAGGCGGCGGCCATGCCACTGCCGGCGGCCTGGCCGACCAGCACGACGTGCAGGGCCCAGAGGGCTGCCGAGGCGGCGATGAGCAGGTCGCCCCGCGACAGCGCCGCGAGTTCGCCGCCGCCGAGCAGCCAGGTGCCGGCGAAGGACAGCGCCACGCCCAGCCAGAGCCAGGCGGCCGGGCGCTGGCCAAGCAGCAGCCAGGCGAGCAGCGGCGTGATCACCACGTAGAGCGCGGTGAGGAAACCGGCGTTGGTGACGGTGGCGGTGACCAGTCCCGCCTGCTGCAGCGCGGCACCGCCGAAGAAGGCGAGACCGGCAAACAGGCTGCGGCGCAGGAAACGCGCCGGGTGGCTGGGGCCGCCGGCCTGTCGCCACTCGCGCCGGGCCAGGGGCGCCAGCGCCGCGCAGGCGAGCAGGGAGCGCAGGGCGATGAACAGGAAGGGCCCGAGGTGGGTCATCGCGCGCTTCTGGCAGACAAAGGCCAGCCCCCAGATCGCCGCGCAGGCGAGCAGGACAAGGTTGGCGCGGGCGCGGGTCATCGGGAGTCCCAAGCATGGCGAGGAAACCCAGATTGGCATCCGGATTTGCCCACCGCCGGAGTTCTGAAACGCGCGACAAGTCGGCCTGGCCCGTGGCGTTACCCTTGGCCCGCCCGCACGCCATGAAACCCCTGCTCTTTCTCTGCCTCGCTGCCACCGCCCTATCCCAAACGCCGAAGTCGGCACCCCAAGCCACGCCCACCCAGCTCGCCGCAGAAATCACCGCGGAGCTGCAGGCCCACCCAGGCTTGGTTTACGCGAAGTACGGCGGGCGCGAATTGCAGTTGGATCTCTGGCGACCCAAGGCGGCGGGGCAGGCCCTGCCGGCCATCGTCTGCATCCACGGTGGCGGTTGGTACAAGGGCGAGCGCGGCTCCATGGCGAACCTGGCCCAGGCCCTGGCGGCGCGCGATTATGTGACCGCCACGATCAGCTACCGGCTGAGCGGTGAGGCGAAGTTTCCCGCAGCGATCCAGGATGCCAAGGCGGCGGTGCGGTTTCTGCGCGCCAACGCCGCGACGTTCGGCCTTGAACCCGGTGCCATCGGCGTCACCGGGCTGTCGGCCGGCGGCCACCTCGCCGCCCTGCTGACGACCAGCGGCGGCGTGGCCGAACTCGAGGGCGACGGTGGTCATGCGACCGTGTCCAGCGCCGTGCAGGCCGGCATCGCCATGGGCGCGCAGAGCGACCTGCTCAGCGACCGTATCGCCGAGTTGAGCGCGCGCCCCGACGATCCCTTCTATCGCACCTTCCTCGGCGCATCGCAGGCGGAGAATCGGCCGGTCTATGCGCTCGCCTCGCCACGGCATCACCTCGACAAAGCCGATCCGCCGCTGCTTTTCGTGACCGGCGAACTCGACGGTCCGAGCACCCATGCCGAGGCCATGCGCGCCGACCTGGCCAAGCTCGGCATCACCACCGGCCTGACCGTGATTCCGAAGGCGCCACACGCGTTTCTCGGTCGCCAAGCCGCCTTCGACGCCTGTGTCGAGGCCAGCGCTGCCTTCTTTGGCAAGCATCTCAAGAAGCGTGGCTAGTCGCCCCTCTGCAGCCGACTCCCATCATCCCATCAAGGCCTGCGTGTGCACACGCTTGCCAGGGGCAGAACCTGAATGTTCTCCGCGAGCGGGTATTCCCTGGTGCCAGGATAAACGACAAGCAGTTTCCGCAGTTCCAGATCTTCCATGGCGATCTGCATGGACCGGGTCAGTTTGGGGGCATCCTGGAATTTGACCTCGATCCCCGTTTGTGAGGCGGGGAAATACAGGTCCAGTTCCGAGCCGCTGTGGATGGCATAAAAATAAGCCTCTTCACCGGTGCGCGACCGCAGGATTTGCTCCACCGCAAAACCTTCCCAGGAGGCCCCCAGCTTGGGATGCGTCATCAGTTCGGTTGAGTCGCCGATTCCCAGCAGGGCGTGAAAAATCCCGCTGTCGCGGAAATAGATCTTGGGAGTCTTCACCAGCCTCTTGCCCACGTTGGCATGCCACGGCAGCAGACGGCGGATCATGAAGGTCTGTTCCAGCGCGTCCAGATAGTGCCTGGCTGTGGTGGGCGACACCCCCATCGAAGCGGCGATCTCGTGGCCATTCCAAAGCTGGCCGTGGTAGTGCGCGAGCATGGTCCAAAAGCGCCCCATGGCCTGCGGGGCCATCCTGAATCCCAAGGTGGCAAGATCGCGTTCCAGGAAGGTGCGAATGAAATTTTTTCGCCAGGCCAAGCTGTCGGCCTCGCTCTGGGCGAGGAACGCGCGCGGAAACCCGCCCCGAAGCCACAGTGCCTGCCGGTCTTCCGGCGACAGTTCGTCGAGCCCCAACCCGCCCATCTCGATGATTTCCACCCGGCCCGCCAGCGATTCGGAGGCCTGACGTGACAACTCGGGCGAGGCGCTGCCCAAGATCAGGAAAGTGGCGGGTTGCCCCTCGCGGTCCGCCAGAACCCGCAGCACCGGAAACAAGTGCGGAGCCCGTTGAGCCTCGTCGATGACCACCAGCCCGGTCAGGGGTGACAAGAGGCTCATGGGATTGGCCAGGGCGAGGGCTGAAGCCGGGTCTTCCAAATCCAGATAGCCGGTCGCCCCGGCTCGCAACAACTGCCGGGCCAGCGTGGTTTTCCCGCACTGGCGGGGTCCGATCAAAGCCACGATCGGGGCACGGTTCAAGCCTGTGCGGATCTGCTCCAGGTAGGTCGCACGGGCAATCATACTTGAAATTATCCAACGGTGTTGGACGATTTCAAGTAAATTCAGTCTCAAAGGGAGGCGAACACCTTCGCTGGCCTTTGAATCGGGATTCGCTCCTGGCCCCTTCATGCCTTGCGGCGGCGCTCTTTTTTGGCGCTCTTTGCTGGCTTGGCGGGAATCCTGTGATGGCCCATGGCCATTGCCGTCATGAATTCAACACTCCCTGATACGGTTCCGCGCCTGCTCTCCTTGACGGTGTTGTCAGCGCTGGCGAATTCGGGGTGGCTTGGGCACCGGGTGCTTGTGCCCGGCTTGATGAAGGTTGCCTTCCCATCCCCACGTTTTCCCCGCATGCCACGTTTGCTGTTGCCCCTGCTTGCCCTCGCCCTGCTCGCGGGTCTGCCCGCCCGCGCGGAGGAGATCGAGGCCCTGTTCACCCGTCGGGTCTGGCCGCTGCTGCAGGAAAAGTGCCTGGCCTGCCACGGACAGGACGAGGCGAAGATCAAGGGCGGGCTCGACCTGCGCACGCTCGAGGCGGCCCGGCGCGGTGGCGACAGCGGTGAGCCGTCGCTCGTGCCCGGCAGGGCCGAGGCCAGTCCGCTGTTCTTGTCGGCGCGCCGCGATCACGACGCCTGGGAGGCGATGCCGCCCAAGGAGGCGGACCGGCTGAGCGACACCCAGCTCGGCTGGCTGCGCGACTGGATTGCCGGCGGTGCCCCCTGGCCGGATGAGAAGGCGCGCGCGGCCATCGCCAAGACCCACGCGGAGGCCTGGAGCGCTGAGGACGGCATCGTGCTGCCCACCACCGGCGCCTTGTCGCCCGACTGGGCGAATCGTCGCTACAAGCCGGAGTCACTCTGGGCCTACCAGCCAGTGAAGAAAAGCGAGCCGCCCGCTGACGGGCATCCGATCGACGCGTGGATTGCCCAACGTTTGCCGGAGGGCGTGGATCCTGCGCCGGAGGCGGATGCGCGCACCCTCATCCGCCGTGTCACCTTTGATCTCACCGGGCTGCCGCCGACGCCGGAGGAGGTGGCGGCGTTTGTGGACGCCTGGGCCAACGAACCTGCCAGGTCGGACACCTGGCTGCAACTGATCGATCGTCTGCTCGCCAGCCCGCACTACGGCGAGCGCATGGCCCGGCACTGGCTCGATGTCGTGCGCTACGCCGACAGCAGTGGCTTCGCCAACGACTACGAGCGTGGCAATGCCTGGCGCTACCGCGATTACGTGGTGCGCAGCTTCAATGCCGACAAGCCCTACGACCGCTTCATTGTTGAGCAGATCGCTGGCGATGAGCTGGCACCGGAAGATCCGGAGATGCTCGTGGCCACCGGCTTCCTGCGCATGGGTCCCTGGGAACTGACCGGCATGGAAGTGGCGAAGATCGCCCGCCAGCGCTTCCTCGACGATGTCACCAACAGCGTCGGTGAAACCTTTCTCGCCCACTCGCTGCAGTGCGCACGCTGCCACGATCACAAGTTCGATCCGGTGCCGACCCACGATTATTACGCCATTCAGGCCTGCTTCGCGACCACCCAGCTCGCCGAGCGGCCGGCGCCGTTTTTGCCTGGGGAAAACACCGCCGGCTTCGAGGAAAAACGCTTTCTGGAGGCGCGGCGCGCCGAGCACCTGGCCGTGCTGACGGAGCTCGATGCCAAGCTGCTCGCCAACGCCGAGGCCTGGCATGCCGAGCAAGGCATCGATCCGGCGCCCTGGCGGGCGGCGGTGGCGCAGGCTCGCCAGGGCGGGGGACTCAACCCGCGCCGCGGCTTCCCCGATGTGTTTGGTTCGGCCCGGCAGATCCTCGCGCGCCAGGGCGTGCCGGAGGAGCGGTATCCGCCAAAGCTGGTCGGCTTTGAGCCGGTCGATTACGGCAGGGAACGGGTCGCCCGCAAGGGCCTGGAGCGCCTGCGCTGGGAGCTGGAGCGCTACGAGCCCTTCGCCTTCTCGGTTTACAACGGGCGCACGCCGTCGATGACCGCCGTCACCCAGCCGCTGCGGCCGCCGGCCGATCGCCTGACGCAGGGCGAACTCGAGCAGACTGCGATCCTCGGTGGCGGCGATCCGTTTGCGCCGACGACGCCGGTGCGGCCAGGGGCGCTGTCGGTACTGGCCGCGACCGCCGAACTGCCGTTCGCGGGGGTGGACGACATGGAGGGCCGGCGCCTGCGTTTGGCGCAGTGGATCGCCCGGCCGGACAATCCGCTGACGATGCGGGCCATCGTCAACCGCGTCTGGCTCTGGCACTTCGACCGCGCCTTGGCCGGCAATCCCAACAACTTCGGCAGCACCGGCAAACCGCCGACACATCCGGCCCTGCTCGACTGGCTGGCGGCGACCTTTGTCGAGCAGGGGCAGTCGTTCAAACAACTGCATCGCCTCATCCTGACCAGTGCGGCCTACCGGCGCAGCGCGTTTTGGCAAGGGCACGCGGACATGCCTGTCCGCACTGCCGACTCCAGCAGCGGTGCCGGCCATGCCGCAGAAGCGGACAAGGGCGTCCGCGCTCCCCGCGCGCGCGGCGAACTGGAGGCCGCATACGCGGTGTTCAAGCCGCGCCGGCTCAGCGCCGAGGAACTGCGCGACGCCATGCTCAGCGTCAGCGGCGAATGGAACCCCGTGCTTGGCGGCATCCCCAACCGGCCGGAGATCCATCCCGAGGTGGCGCTGCAGCCGCGCCAGGTCATGGGCACCTTCGCCGCCGCCTGGGTGCCGAACCCGCTGCCCGCCCAGCGCCATCGTCGCAGCCTCTATGCCCTGAAGATCCGCGGCCTGCGCGATCCCTTCCTGGAAGTCTTCAACGAGCCCGGGCCGGACTTCTCCTGCGAGGCGCGCGAGGTGTCGACGGTGACGCCGCAGGTGTTCAGCCTGTTCAACGGCCAGGCCGTGCACGCGCGGGCCCTGGCGCTGGCGGATCGCGTGCTCCGGCGCGAGGCTGCGCCGACTCCCGGGGCGGCGCTTGAGCGCTTGTTCGAACTCTGCTTCAGCCGCGCGCCGACGCCGGAAGAACGGCGCGACTGCCTGGCGCACTGGCGTGCCCAGGAAGTGGCGCAGGCCGCGGCACCGCCGCCCGCAGGGGCAGGGCCGCCGCGCCGCATCCAGCGCGAGGCGGTCGAGGAGAACACCGGTGAAAAATTCCGTTTCGACGAGACCCTGCACGGTGCCGAGGCTTTTGTGCCCGACCTGCAGCCGGCCGGGGTCGATGCCCGCACGCGGGCGCTGGCCGACGTCGCCCTGGTCCTGCTCAACGCGAACGAGTTTGTTTATCTCGATTGATCGGCGACCGGACCGGACGCAGGATGCGACCGCATGACCCCGACCGCCAAGGAACCCAACGCCACTGCCGAACTGCGCCAGAACGCCTGGATTGGCGATGCCGTGCTCGAGCTGTACGTGCGCAGCTGGGTGCTCGGCCGGCAGGGCGAGGTCGATGCCGAGATGAAGACGCGCTTCACCTGCAACCAGTTCCTCAACTGCATCGGCAACCCCACTCGTGTCGAGGCTGGCATCGGTGTCATCTACCGCGACCAGGGGCTGGAGGCCGCCTTCGCCTGGATCCGCGAGCACCTGGAGCCGCTTTTCCTCAAGCAGGAGGCGGCGCGTCGGCGGGGCAAGGGAGGCTGAGCCGCAGCCGCGTGCCACGGCCGTCCGGACCCGGCAACCACACCACCTGCGCGCCGATTTTCTGGCAGCGCTCGCGGATGCCCATGCAGCCAAAGTGCCCCGGCCGCGCCTCGATGGCGCCCGGTGCCAGCCCGCGACCGTCGTCGGTGACGGAGAGGACGAGGGCATCGCCCTCGCGACTCAATTCAAGGCAGATCGCCGTCGCCGCCGCGTGCTTCAAGGCATTGGTCACCGCCTCCTGGGCGATCATGCGCAGGTGATGCACCACGGCCGCCGGCAGCGGCGGCAGTGGGCCGTCGATCCGTACCTGCAGCGCCGGTACTCCGTCGCTCGGCAGGCGACGGACGATTTCTTCCAGCTCGGTGGCCAGGTCGAGGCCGTCGGGGCGACCGGCCCGCAGGTCGGCGACCAGGTTGCGCGCTTCTGATTGCAGGCGGGCGACGAGGTGGCGCGAGGCATCGAGCAGGCCGCGCGCCTTGTCTTCGAGGGGCCGGGTCAGGGCGGCGTCGAGACGCAGGTTCAGGCCGGCGAGTTCCTGCTCGAGGGTGTCGTGGAATTCGCGGGCGATGCGCTGGCGTTCCTCAAGGGTGGCCTGCCGGCCGATGCGCTCGCTCAGGGCCGCCGCCTGGCGGGCGACCTGCCGGCGCAGCAGGGTGGTCCAGAGCAGCACCAGGGCGAGCAGGGCGGAGAGCAGGCCGATGGCCGCAACCAGACGGCCGGCCGTCCACCAGGACGGGGCTTTCAACAGGATTAAATCCTCGGGGCTGCGCAGCAGCAGCATGACCCGCTCGGGGCGTGAGCGAAAGCCGCGGTCGCGTGAGGTTTCCACCCGGCAGATGCCGGTGACGCGCACGCGGCTACCGGGCTGGAAGGTGTCGAGTTCTTCCGCGCTTGTCAGCCGTGCGCGCAGGGTGAGGCCGCCGGCCAGCAGACGCAGTTCCTGGCCGTCGGGGGTACGGAAGCGGTCGGCCAGTTCGGCTTCCAGGGTCACCAAGTCAGCGTCATGCGCGCCTCCCATGAGGTCGGCGGCCTCGACGGCGACCGCCGGTGCGGCGGTGGCCTGCTCCTCGGCGCGAACGAGCACGGCGTCCATCAGGCTGGCGCTGAAGCCCTCCATGTTCGAGAAGCCGGCGACCTCGGCGAGCTGGCCGGGCTGGAGCAGGGCCGGTGTCACCAGACGCACGGCGAGCGCGGCCGGCCGCGGCGGTTCGGCGGGCTGCTTGGTCTCGCTGCCCGCAGGGCGCGGCGGTTCCTCGGCGGTCAGGTCGCGCAGGAAGACCTGGCCATCGGGCAGGGCCGCGAGCACCGTGCCAGCGACCCGTACCCGGCGGCTGGAGGCGGGCGAGCTGACGGGGTCGAAACGCAGCAAGCGGGCGGCGCTGATGCGCGGGGTCTCGTCCAGTGGCGGCGCCGGCTCGAGGATTTCGAGATCGGTCCAGGCGCCGACCCGCAGGTAGGGGAAAACGAGCTGGCGGCGATCGTTGATGCCGCCTGCCGCAAGGCCGGTGACCCGCAGTTTCGCATCGACCAGATCCAAGTCGGAGGGCGGGGCGTCGACCCGCACTTCGAGCACGCGGCTGCCGAGGGCGAGAAACACGATCGTGCGGTTTTCCTCCTCGGCCATGACCCGCCGGCCGACGCCCTCGACGACGACACGCTGGTAGTGGTAGCGACCGGAAACCAGGTCGTCGTAGGCGGCGGCCGCCGCCTCGGGCGGGGCGCCGCGGCCGGCCACCTCAAAGCGGTCGGCCTCGATGCCCGGCAGGTACAAGCCCGACACGCTGCGGCCGCGCAGGCGCACGCGATCGCCGGGGGCAAGCACAGCGGCGGCGGCCGGCTGGGTGCGGAAGAAGGTGCCGCCACTGTCATCCTGAACAAAGACCGTGCCCGAGGATTCGACCAGGCCGACCACGGCCTCAAGCTCGACCGGCACGCCGGTGGCGGCAGCGTCGGCCGGCAGGGCGCGCACCTGCTCGGCCCGGGTCAGCGGCGCCTGCGCGTGTGCCCCGGCGGCGAGGCCGAGGCAGGCGAGCAGGAGGACGGCGCGGAGCTTCATCGCAAGGTCCGCATTTGACCGCGCCCCGGCGCGGGATGCAACCGCGAAGCGGGTGGGTACGAAGCGGCTCAGGCCGGCACGACGGCGCGGATCTTGACGGCAACCTCCTGGAAGGCGCGCGAGGCTTGCGAGGCATCGGGTTCGTCCAGAGCGACCGGATGCCCCTGGTCGCCGGCCTCGCGCACGCGGATTTCGATCGGGATGCGGCCGAGCAGCGGAACGCCCAGGCGCTTGGCCTCGTGTTCGCCTCCACCCTGGCCGAAGATGTGGTAGATCTGGCCGTCGCTGGGGCAGATGAAGTGGCTCATGTTTTCAATCAGGCCGAGGATGGGTACGTTGACCTTCTGGAACATGGCCACGGCCTTGCGCGCGTCGATCAGGGCGACCTCCTGCGGCGTGGTGACGATGACCGCGCCGTCGAGGGCCACCGTCTGCACGATGGTGAGCTGGATGTCTCCGGTGCCGGGCGGCAGGTCGAGCACGAGGTAGTCGAGGTTGTCCCAGGCGCACTGGCGGAGGAACTGCTGGGTGTAGCGGGTGGCGATCGGGCCGCGGACGATGACTGGTGAATCGTCGTCGAGCAGCAGGCCCATGCTCATCAGCTGCAGGCCGTGGCGTTCGACCGGCACGATCTGCTGCTCCTCGTTCTGAAAGGGGCGCTCGTTCGTGCCGAACATGTGGGCAATGCTCGGGCCGTAGAGATCGCAGTCGCAGAGGCCGACGCGGGCGCCGGTGCGGGACAGGGCGACGGCGAGGTTGGAGGCGACCGTGCTCTTGCCGACGCCGCCCTTGCCGGAGGCGACGGCGATGACGCGCTTGACGCCGGGCAGGCTGGACTTGCCGAGCTTGTCGGAGGAGGTCGCCCCGGGGGCGTTCGGCGGCTCCTGAATGTCGAAGTCGAGGCGGACATTGCCTTCGCCGGCGAGCTTGCCGAGCGCGTCCATGGCCTGCTCGTGGATCAGCCTCGGGATGTTCGGGTCGCGGGTGGCCAAAGAAATGCCGACCTTCACCTTGCCGTCCTGGACCTCGACGCTTTTCACCAGGCCGAAGGAGAGGATGTCGCGGCTGAAGCCGGGGTAGCGGACTTGGGCGAGCGCGGCGCGGATGTCGGATTCGGTGGGCATGGTCGGGGAGGGGATACGTCTCCGCTAGCGGGCCGGGGGCAAAACTCAAGCCCGGAGACGCGGTCGGGCGAAGTGTGTCAAAGAGGTCTTCGGGGGTC
>CANNUR010000057.1 GCA_947523045.1 uncultured Prosthecobacter sp. | reverse complement strand
GCACCTGCATGACGCCGTCGAGCTCGTACTCGACCGGATCCTCGGCGGTGAGCAGCTTGCAGTCGATGGTGTTGATGCGGCGCAGGCAGGCGTACAGGGTCGTGGTCTTGCCGGCGCCGGTGGGGCCGGTGACGATGAAGATGCCGTTCGGCTTGACGATGGTCTCGGTGATGTAGTCGTACAGGAAGGCCGGCATGCCCAACTGTTCGAGGTCGAGGTTCACCGAGCTGCGGTCAAGCACGCGCAGCACAACCGATTCGCCGTGCTGGGTGGGCAGGGAGTTGACGCGCATGTCGACCGGCTTGCCGTTGACGGTGGTCATGATGCGACCGTCCTGCGGGATGCGCCGCTCGGCGATGTTCATGTTCGACATGACCTTGATGCGCGAGATGACGCTGTTGGCCAAGTGCACGGGCGGCGGCGCCATTTCGTAGAGCGCGCCGTCGACGCGGTAGCGGATCTTGAACTCGTGCTCGAAGGGCTCGAAGTGGATGTCCGAGGCGCGCTCCTTGATGGCCTGGGTCATGACCAGGTCGACGAACTTGACGATGGGCGCCGAGTTGGCCTCGACTTCCGGGGCGTCACGGCCGACGTCCTTGAGGCCGCCGAAGATTTCGTCGATGCTGGGGGCGCCGGTGCCGTAGTGCTTGTCGATGAGTGACTGCACCTGGCTGCGGCGGGCGACCACCGGCACGACCACCTTGTCGAGGCCGAAGCGCAGGTCCTCGACGAGCTGGGGGTTGAGCGGATCGGTGAAGGCAACGTGCAGGCCGCGGCCATCGAGGGTGACCGGGAAGGCGCCGTAGAGGCGGGCCATGCCGGCGGGAATGAGGTTGACCACCGAGGGCGCGGGTTCGAAGGCGCTGAGATCGAAGTGCTCGGCGCCGAGCTCCTCGGCCACAAGGGCCCAGAAGGCGTCCTCGCTGGGAAAGAGCTCATAATCCATGACGGTCTGGAGGATCTCCTTGCCGTTCTGCACCACCTCCTGGGTCAAGTCGTAGGCCTGGCCGCTGTCGATCACTCCGCGGGCTTCAAGCATGTCCACCACATTCTGGGCTGTCATATCGTCTTCAGTCGTTCTCGGTTGAAAAGGGTTGGGGAAGGGTGCTGGATCAGTCGGCGTCGGCCATGGTGGCTTCGATGACCTCCTCGGCGGTGGTCATGCCGGCAAGAACCTTGCGGATGCCGTCCTCACGCAGGGTGCGCATGCCCAGCTCGCGGGCGCGCTTGCGCAGTTGCGGGGTGGTGAGCTGCTGGTTGATCATGCTGCGCACCTCGTCGTCGACCTTGAAGATTTCGGCGATGACCATGCGTCCCTTGAAACCGGCGCTGCGGCACTTGTTGCAGCCCTTCGGTCCCATGATGGTGGCGTTGTAGAGCTGGCTCGCCTCCAGGCCGAGGTGGCGCAGCTCGCGCTCGTTGAGGCTGGTCGGCTCCTTGCAGTTGGAGCAGAGCTTGCGGACCAGTCGCTGAGCGAGGATGCCGCGCACGGCGGAGGCGATGAGGAAGGGTTTGACGCCAATGTCGGCGAGACGGGCGACCGAGCCAGGCGCGTCGTTGGTGTGCAGGGTGCTGAAGACCAGGTGACCCGTGAGCGAGGCCTGGATGGCGATCGATGCGGTTTCGTAGTCGCGAATTTCCCCGAGCATGATGATGTTCGGCGCCTGGCGCAGCATCGCCTTGAGGGCGGCGGCGAAGGTCATGCCGACGTCCTCCTTGACCATGACCTGGTTGATGCCGGCGAGTTCATACTCGACCGGATCCTCGACGGTGATGATCTTGCGGTCGGGCCGGTTGATGAAGTTGAGGCAGGCGTACAGGGTCGTCGTCTTGCCGGAGCCGGTCGGCCCGGTGACCAGGACAATGCCGTCCGGCAGGGTGATGAGCTTTTCAAAGGTGTCCTGGTCGTCGGAGAGGAAGCCGAGATCGGACAGGCCGAGGCGCAGGCTACTCTTGTCGAGCACGCGCATGACGACGCTTTCGCCATTGTTGGTCGGGATGATCGACACGCGCATGTCGAGCTCCTTGTCGTTGAAGGCCATCTGCAGGCGGCCGTCCTGCGGGATGCGCTTCTCGTCGATGCTCATCGAGCCGCACATGATCTTGATGCGGGCGATGATGGAGGAGTGCAGGCGCTTCGGATGGTGCTCAACGTCGTGCAGCACACCATCGATGCGCAGGCGCACACGGATGTCCTTTTCCAGCGGTTCGATGTGGATGTCGGAAGCCCCCGACTTGAAGGCCTCGAGCAGGATGTTGTTGACCAGCTTGATGACCGGCGCATCACCGTCGCCGGGCGCGCCGCCCTTGGCGCCGACGTCTCCGAAGACCTCGTTGCCGTAGATGTTCGCCTGCAGGGTCTTGATGAGCGCGTGAGTCGAACAGAAGAACTCCAGGTCCGGCTGCAGCACGTGCGGCAGGGAGTCTAGGGTCTCAAAGTCGTAGGGGTCGGCGACAACGACCTGCAGGGCCGGGCCGTTCATGCCGATCGGAGCGATCTTGTAGCGCTGGGCCACCTCCATGGGCACCAGGGCCTTGAGGTGCGGGGCAGCAGCAAAGCCGTGCAGGTCGATGAACTCCATGCCGGAATTGACGGCCACCGTCTGGGCCACCTGTTCGTCGCTGATGGCGCCAGTCTTGATCAGGCATTCAAGCAGGGTTTCCGTGGGCTTCTTCGCGTTTTTGGCCTTCTGCAGGTCGCTGTCCATGACCAGCCCTGCCTCGGCGAGCAGTTCCAGGAGATACTCTTCGTTCGAATACATGCGTTCGGGGGTGCCTGATTTTTGGGGTGAATTTGAGAAACTAGGGGATTCGGGGGCGCAGTGTCAATCCCGCCCCGTCAGAAGCGTGGAAAAGTTTCCGGGCGACGGATGCCTGACAGAGTCCGGGCTTGCACGGCGTTCGACCTTGTCCCATCTCCCGCCATGATCCGCCGCCTCGCCCCTCCGCTCCTCGCCCTCCTGCTCGCCCCTGCCCTGCCGCTGCCCGCCCACGACGCCGGCGTGCAGATGGTCGAGGTCGCCACGGTCTTCCTCGCCTCGCTCTCGCCGGAGCAGAAGGCCCGCGCCAGCTTCGCCTTCGAGGATGCCGAGCGGATCAACTGGCACTTCATCCCGCGCGAGCGCAAGGGATTGGCGATGAAGGACATGACGCCGCAGCAGCGACTGCTGGCGCACGCCCTGATGAACACCGGCCTGGGCTTCCGCGGCGCCGCCAAGGCCGCCACCATCATGAGTCTGGAGGAGGTGTTGTATCAGATCGAGGGTGCCGACGAGGCCAAGCGCGCCGCCGTGCGCGAACGCCGGGACCCGGAAAAGTACTACGTCAGTCTGTTCGGCACCCCCTCGGCCGGCGGCACCTGGGGCTGGCGCCTGGAAGGCCACCATCTGTCGCTCAATTTCACCCTCAAGGACGGCCAGCTGCTGCGCGCCACCCCGGCCTTCATGGGCAGCAACCCCGGCGAACTGCGCCAGGGCCCGCTCAGCGGCCTGCGTGTGCTCGGCAAGGAGGAGGATCTGGGCCGTGAACTGGTCAAGTCACTCGACGAGGCCCAGTTCCGCAAGGCGGTGGTCGCCGACGTCGCCCCGAAGGAAATGCTCACCGCCGCCGAACCGCGGGTGGACGCCCTGAAGCCCGACGGACTCAGCGAGACTGAGATGACCGAGGCCCAGCGCGCCAAGCTGCACCAGATCATCGACGAGTACCTCGGCCGCGTGCGCCCCGAGATCGCCGCGGAAACCCGCGAAGACATCGCCAAAAACGGCCCGGTTTTCTTTGGCTGGGCCGGCGGCAAGGAACGCGGCGAGCCGCACTACTACCGCGTCCAGGGCAAGACTTTCCTCATCGAGTACGACAACGTCCAGAACGAGGCGAACCACCCGCACAGCGTCTTCCGCAGCTTCGACGGCGACTTCGGCCGCGACCTGCTCGGTGAGCACCACCGCGCCGCGCACGGCAAGTGAGCCCCTGCCACGCCGCCTGGGAAGGGAGGCTCAACGGCCGCGCACCTCGGCGATGAATTCCCGCGCCGCCCGCGACATCTCGTCGGCCACCGCCGCGCGCGCCTTCGCAAAGGGCGGTCGGAACCAGGGAAAGCCCCCCGTCAGGTCGGGCGTGACCAGCACCTGGCCATCGGTTGCCCGGCCGGCGCCAATGCCGATCGTGCTGGCGCGCACGCGGCCGGTGATGGCTTCGGCGACCTCCGGCATCATGCTTTCGAGGACAATGGCGCAGGCGCCCGCAGTGTCGAGGGCCCCGGCGTCGTCGAGCAGGCGGGCGGCATCCTCGGGGGTGCGACCCTTTTTTTTGTAGCCGCCCTCCTCGCGCACGCTCTGCGGCAGCATGCCAAGGTGGCCGACAAAGGGGATGCCCGCGCCGACGATGGCGCATACCTGCGGCAGGAAATCCAGCCCACCCTCCAGTTTCACCGCATCGGCACCGGCCGCCACCAGGCGCCGGGCGCTCGCCAGGGCCTCGTCGGCATCGCGATAGCTGTGGTAGGGCAGGTCGGCAATGACCGGGGCGCGCACCACGCCGCGGCGCACGGCGGCGGTGTGATGGCACATCATGTCGAGAGTGACCCCGGTGGTGTCGGGCAGGCCGAGCACGACCATGCCCAGCGAGTCGCCGACCAGCAGCAGGTCGGCCCCGGCCTCATCGAGCAACCGGCCCATGGGGTAGTCATAAGCAGTGAGCACGGCGAGGGGTGGTCCGGCCGCCTTGCGGGCGGGCAGTTCGGCAAGGGAGGTGAGCATGGCGACAACCTGAAGGGAGCGGGCGGGCGGGGTCAACCCAAGAAAAAAGCCGCATCCCGGTGGGGATGCGGCTGGAAGAGGTTGGAACGAATCAGCCTTCGGAGGCTTCGCCCTCGCCCGCCTCGCCTTCTTCGCCGGCGCTGACGGTGAGCTTGAGGAAGCAGCCGACGTCGCGGTGCAGCTTGACCGGGATTTCGAAGGTGCCGGTGTTCTTGATCGGCTTTTCCAGCTCGATCAGGTGGCGGTCCAGCTCGATCTTGGCGCTTTCGGCGACGGCCTTGGCGATGTCCATCGTGGTGATCGAACCGAAGGCCTTGCCGCCCTGGCCGGTCTGCAGCGAAAGCTTGATCTTGAGCTTCTTGAGCTTGGCGGCGGTCTTTTCAGCCTCCTGGAGCTCCTTGGCTTCGCGCTCGGCGCGCAGGGCCTTGAGGCGGTTCAGGTGGCGGAGGTTGCCCGCGGTGGCTTCGTAGGCCTTGCCCTGCGGGACGAGGAAGTTGCGGGCGAAGCCGCGCTTCACTTTGACCACATCCGCCTCGGCGCCGAGACCTTTGATCTGTTCTTTGAGGATGACTTGAGCGTGTGCCATAAAATTTCAGCCCCTTGGGGGGAAAGGGTCGCGACGCTACACGCTGATGCCGCCGTGTCAAATGCTGGAATCAGGTCTTTTTCCATTCCCCCGGGCCCGACCGCCCCTTTCGGTGCTCGCCCGCGGCAAAAAACCTTGCCTCCCCCACCCCGTCCGCGCGAGCATGGCCCATGCTCCGCGCCCTCGTTTTTTTGCCCCTGCTGTCCGTCGCCCTGACCGCCGCTGAACCCGTCACCCTCAAACTCTGGCCCGGTGGCGCCCCCGAGCCGGCCGGCTTCCAGTCCCAGCCCGAGGAGGAGATGAAGCGCGTACCGGACGACGGCATCCGCCGGGTCGCCCACGTCTCCGATCCCGAGGTCACGTTTTATCCGGCCGAGGGGGCCACGACCACGGTCCTGGTCTGCCCGGGCGGCGGTTACAACATCCTCGCCATCGAGCACGAGGGCACGGAGGTCTGCCGCTTCCTCAACCGCAACGGCTATCATGCCGCCCTGCTCAAGTACCGCGTGCCGCGCCGCGACCCCGCCAACCCGGGGCGCGAACCCCTGCAGGACGCCCAGCGCGCCCTCGGCCTGCTGCGCAACCGCGCCGCCGAACTCGGACTGCGTCCGGAGCGACTCGGCATCCTCGGCTTTTCCGCCGGCGGCCATCTGGCGGTGATGACCGCCCTGCACCAGGGCGAACGCAGCTACCCGCAGGACGCCAAGCTCGACGCGAAAAACGTCCGCCCCGACTTCTGCATCCCCATCTACCCCGCCTACCTGGTCGGCAAGGACGACACCTTTACGCTGCTGCCGGAGGTGAAGGTGACCCCGCTGTCGCCACCCATGTGCCTGATCCACGCCCACGACGACAAGGGTGTCACCAGTTCCAGCGCCAGCGCCCTGCTCTACCTCGAATACAAAAAGCTCGGCCTGCCCTGCGAACTGCACATCTACAGCCAGGGTGGCCACGGCTTTGGTATGAAGCGCAAGGATCAGCCCGTGCAGGACTGGCCGGTGCGCGTGGTCGAGTGGCTCAAGGCCTCGGGCTGGTGAGCGCTTGACCCGGCGCGAAAAAGCCTACTCAGCTGCGGGTGATGAACTCGTCCATGTTCAGGACGATGCGCAGCGTCGCCGCCCAGGCCGCGGTCTCCACCGCCGGCACGCCAGCCAAACCCTGCGCGCCGGTGGCCTGCTGCGCCTCCTCGGCGCTGGCCTGGTAATGGTAACGCGCCTCGGCCAGCAGCTTGCCCAGGGCCCGGCTCTCCTGGGCCGTCGGCGACCGTCCAAGGCAGAGGCGGAAGGCGTGGGCGATCCGGGCGTCATCGCCCGCCAACCCCGGGGCCGACAGCACACGCTTCGCCAGCGCCTGCGCCGCCTCGGCGAAGGCCTCGGCATTGAGGGTGGTCAGGGCCTGCAGGGGTGTGTTGGAAACGGTGCGCCGGATGTTGGTGACGTTGGAGTCGGGGCAATCGAAGGTCGTCAGGTCCGGATGCGGCGAGGTGCGCTTGAAGAAGGTGTACAGGCCGCGGCGGTAACGATCCTCGCCGCGACTGGTCGTCCACTTGAAGTTGTTGGCGTAGCTGAGCGCGGCGACATCCTCCGGCATGGGCGGGAACACGCTCGGCCCGCCGATCTTCGGCGACAGCAGGCCGGCGGCGGCGAGGTGCAGGTCGCGAACGATCTCGGCCTCGACGCGCAGGCGGTTCTGCCGCCAGAGCAGGTGGTTGTTGGGATCGATCTCTGCAAGGCGCGCCAGCTCGGCCGCCGGGCGCACGACCACGCTGCTCTGCCGATAGGTGGCGGAAAGAAGGATCGTCTTGAGCAGTTTTTTGCGACTCCAACCGCCGTCCATGAACTCGGCCGCCAGCCAGTCGAGCAGTTCCGGATGGCTGGGCCGCTCGCCGCGCACGCCGAAGTCGCCTGGGGTGTGCACCAGACCAAGCCCGAACAGTTTCCCCCACAAATGATTGACCGTGACGCGCGCGGTCAGCGGGTTGTCGCGGCGGACCAGCCAGCGGGCGAGGTCGAGGCGGGTGGCGCCCTCGCGTGGCTGGCCGGGTGGAGTCGCCACGCCGAGCACGGCCGGCGTCACCGGATCGGCGGGCTGCAGGAAATCGCCGCGGTGCAGCACGCGGGTCGCGCGCGGCTCCTGGCGGCGCTGGGCGAGCACGCGCACGTCCATGAGCGGCGGCTTGGGCAGCTTGTCCTGGGCGGCCTGCAATGCCGCGGCGGCGGCCGTCACCCCGGGATCGATTTTTTCCAGCCAGTCGTACAGCGCCTGGATGACCACCGGATTGCGCCGGCGAGGCTCTTCATTGAGAATGCGCAGGACCGCCGCCGGCACCAGACTTGCCTCGGTCGACTCGGCGGCAGCGAGCAGGCGCAGACGACCAAGCGTGTGGCTGGCGTCCTTGGCGTAATTCTGCTCGAGTTCGACAACGATCTCCCGCCCGGCCGGCACGGGTTCGGCCAGGTGCAGGGTCAGGCGCTGCACCTTGCCAGCCCCCCCGCTGATCGCCCAGCCGGTGTCGGCCTTGCCATCGATGGCGGCCGCCGCGGCAAACCCCTTCTGCTCATGGGTCGCCTTCGGCGAATGCAGCACCCGGGCGCGCCCGTCGACGAGCACGCGCACCTCGCTGAGGACGAAATTGCCACCGCTGCTGCGGCCCGGACCCTGCTGTGGCAGGTCGGGATCGGGCAGGGCTTCGAGCTGCAGCGAGGCAACCGCCTGCGGCGCGGCCGCCAGGTGCAGGGTGTAGCACTCGTTTTTGGCCTGTTTGCCGGTGACCCGCAGGGAGCCGTCGGCCAGGGTCTCAAAGCTTGCCCCCGCACGGCTTGTCGCCTCAGCGACCGCCCGCGGTTCAAACTGCTGAACCGGCTTGTCAGCGCGCGCCCTGGCCAAGCGGGCCTGCAGGCCCTTCTCCCACTCGGGCAAACGCCGCGGCAGGGCGGCCTTCGCCTCGTCGAGGCGCTGCTGCAGCGGCAGCAGGGCGCGCGCCGCGGCGCCGTTGGCCTTTTCATAGGCCGCCCAGGCCTCGGGCGACACCGGCGCCTGGCGGGTGACTTCGTCGCCATTGTCGAAGAAGGCGTACAGCTCGTAGTACTCGCGCAGGGTGATCTGGTCGTACTTGTGGGTGTGGCAGCGCGCGCAGCCGACGGTCAGGCCCAGCCAGACCGTACCGACCGTTTCCGTGCGGTCCATGCAGGCCTCGACGCGGAACTGTTCCTGATCCGTGCCGCCCTCGGTGTTGGTGAGGGTCTGGCGATTGAAGGCGGTGGCGACGCTCTGCTCCGGGGTCGCCTGCGGCAGCAGGTCGCCGGCCAGCTGCTCGATCGTGAACTGATCAAACGGCAGGTCGTCGTTGAAGGCGCGGATGACCCAGTCGCGGTAGCGCCAGGCGTCGGGGCGCGGCCGATCCTTCTCGTAGCCGTCGCTGTCGGCATAGCGCGCCATGTCGAGCCAGTGGCGGCCCCAGCGCTCGCCGAAATGCGGGCTCTGCAGCAGCTCATCGACCAGACGCTCGTAGGCGGTGTTGGACCACTCGTTCACATAGGTGTCGAGCGTTTCCAAGGTTGGCGGCAACCCGGTCAGATCGAGGTGCAGGCGGCGGATCAGGGTGGCGGGATCGGCCTCGGGCGAGGGCGTCAGTCCCTGCTCGGCGAGTTTTTGCCGGATGAAGACATCGATCGGCTGGCTGGCGCCGGTCACCACCGGCACGGGCGGCCGCTGCACGGGTTGGTAGGCCCAATGCCGCTCAAACTTCGCGCCCTCGGCGATCCACTGGCGCAGCAGACCGATCTCGCGCTCGGTGACCGGCTTCTTCGCGCGTTGCTCGGGCGGCGGCATCTGCTCATCGGGATCACTCGTCAACAGGCGCTCGAGCAACGTGCCTTTGTCAGGCTGCCCCGGCACGATGACATGCGCCCCGCTTTTCAGCGCCCGGGTCGCCAGCTCGAAACTCGTCAGCGTCAGCCCACCCTTTGAGTCGTCAGGCCCGTGACAGAGCAGGCAGTGCTCGGCCAGCAGGGGCTGGATGTCGCGCGCAAAATCCACCGCCGCCCCCGCCGGCAGGGCGGCGGCGACGAGCAGCAGGGACAGGGTGCGGGGGCGTGCCATGGCTTTGAAACGTCGGACAGGGCCCGGCTTTGTCGTTGGGCCGGGGTGGACCCGATTGACGGGATGGACCCTATGTCAGTGACGTCAACAAGGTCAATACCGTCCATCTCAACACCATCCATCCTGCTCCCCGGCAGGCGTTTAGCACCCAACGCCTACTTCTTCCCCTTGCCCTTCGGCTTTGGCTCGTCCAGGACGGGGCCGGCCATGGGTGGGGTTTCGAAGAACCTGCCGTCGTCGATCAGGCGCGGATCGCCAGTGCGCGACAGCTCATCCATCAGGCGCTTTTCCAGGTCGGCCTTGACCGCGGCGTAGGCGGGGTCGTCGGCGACGTTTTTCGTCTCGTGCGGGTCCTGGCGCAGGTCGTAGAGTTCGTACTTCGGGCGCTTGCCATAGACCCACTGGTAATGCTTTTCCCATTCCGGCGAGTGGCGCATGCCGATGAGCCAGGCCTTGGTGGGGCCGGCATCCTCGTCGGGATGGGTGACGCGCGTGGTCTCGGTGATCTCCTCGGCGGTCGGCGGGCTCGAGCTGTCGAGGCCGTAGGGATCGCCCATGGGCCAGCGGTCGGGGCGGAAGTTGACGATGAGCACGTGCTCGGCCGTGCGCAGGGCGCGCTGCGGGTAGGGGGTGAAATCGGCGCGCGCGCTTTCGACATGGCGCTCGCGACCGGTGACCACCCAGGTGCGCTGGGGATCGACCAGCCCCTGCTTGTCCGACTTGAGCACGGGCCACAGGCTGCGACCGGTCATCACCTCCGGCACGGGCAGGCCGGCGGCTTCGAGGAAGGTGGGCGCGAGGTCGGTCAGGTTGACGAAGTCATCGACGACGCGTCCGCCCTGGACGCCGGGGCCGGTGACCGACAGGCAGACGCCGGTGCCGAAGCCGTAGAGGTTGCACTTGCCGTGCGGGAACCCCGGTGCGCCGTGGTCGCCGCTGATGACGATGAGGGTGTTGTCGAGTTCACCGGCCTTCTCGACCGCGTCGATGAGCAGGCCGATGGCGTGGTCCCAGGCGGCGATTTCGCCGAAGTAATCCGCCAGATCCTCGCGCACCTCGGGCACGTCGGGCAGGTAGGGCGGCATCCTGCCCTTGAGCGCATCGGGATCCATGCCCCAGAGTTTTTTGCCACTGCCCTTGATCCAGGTGCGGTGGACATTGGTGGCACCAAACCAGTAGCAGAAGGGTTTGTTGGCCTCGCGCGCGGCGAGGAAGTCGCGGAAGTTACCGCGCACCTCGTCGTAAAGCACCTCCTTGGCGGCCTGCAGGTCCCGGCCTTCGGCGACCATCCGGGTAACGTTCTGGGAGAACTGGTTGAACCGGCGTCCCGCCTTCTCATAGGCATGCTCCTGGCGACCGTAGGGGGCATCGGCGGGCGTGCCCGGGCTCCACACCTTGTAGGTCTTGCCAAGGTGGTAGCCCGCGTCCTTCAACAGCAGCGGGTAGGCGGGGATGGCGTCATCCCAGACCGCGCCGCGCAGGATGGAGCCGCGGCCGGTGCGCCAGAAGTACTGTCCCGAGAGCAGCGAACTGCGACAGGGCGTGCAGGAGGGCGCGTTGACGTGGGCATTGCGGAAGAGCACACCCTTGCGGGCGATCTTGTCGAAGTTCGGCGTGCGCACGACATCGTTGATGCTGCCGGGGCTCTCGACCTCGGCCAGAAGGCTGGCGTAGCGACCCCAGTCGTCGGCAAACAGGAAAAGGATGTTGGGTCGCTCGGCGGCGGTGAGCACGCCGCTGCAGAGCAGCGCGACAAGGACAAGCAGGCGTTGGATCATGACCGATGGCAACGCCGTGTCCTGCAGGGTCTTTCGTCGCTCAAGGCGCGGCTTTTTTGCCGACTGCCTTCGCCTTGCCGGCTGGCGCCTTTTTGCCGGCAGCGACCGGCCCCTGCGGCACGGCCTCGGGATGACGGGCAAGGATCGCGCGCAAGCGTGCCACCACCTCCGGCTGCTCGGCAGCGAGGTTGCGTCGCTCGAGCGGATCGGCCTGATAATCGTAGAGTTCGAGTTCCGCCGTGTCCGCCGGAGCGCCCGGGCGTTTCCACTCGACCAGCCGATGGCGCTCGGTGCGGATGGCGCGACCGATCGTGGCCTTGGGAAAGCAATGGTAGGCATGATCGCGCACCCGTGCCTCGGGATCGCGCAGGACGGGCACCAGGCTGATACCATCGATCGGCTGCGGACCGGCCGGTGCCGGCAGGCCGGCGAGTTCGGCGAGGGTCGGGAAGAGGTCGACCGTTTCCGCCAACTGGCGCGTGTGCGTGCCGGGGCGGGTCACGCCCGGCGCGACGATGAGCAGCGGGATGCGGTTGGCCTGCTCGTAGTTGGTGTGCTTGGTCCAGATGCCGAGATCGCCGAGGTGAAAACCGTGATCGCCCCAAAGGACAACGATCGTGTCGTCGGCCAAACCGAGTTCATCGAGGGCATCGAGTACCCGGCCGATCTGGGCATCGACATAGCTGGTGCTGGCATAATAGCCGTGGATGAGGCGAAGCTTCAAGTCCTCTGGCAAGGCGGCCTGCGGATCCTCCGGCACCGGCGCGTAGGCCGCGATTTCACCGCCGCGCTTGTGCGCCACGGGTGGCGACCCGGCGGGCAATTGCTCAAAGGCCGGCAGCGGCAGGCTGGCGGGATCGTGCAGGTCCCAGTATTTTTTCGGCGCGCAGAACGGCAGGTGGGGACGCACAAAGCCGGCGGCGAGGAAGAACGGCGTGCCATCGCGACGGCGGCGTTCGGCGGCCACGCGCAGTCGGCGCACCGCCTCGGCGGCAACCCGGCCATCAGCATAGGCCTCGTCCGCCGCCTCGGGTGCCTCAAAGGCGGCACCGCGCGGCAGGCTGCGGATGCGGTCGAGCTGCTGGTTGGTGAACAGGGCCTCCTCGCGGGTCAACCGACCGCCCTCGGTGCTGGCGGGATCGAGGTACTCGACGACCTTGTCCTTGAAGTGCGGCACGCTGAACGAGGCCGGATCGCCGTCGTTGCCGTGGCCGATGTGGAAGACCTTGCCGACCGACTCCGTGCGATGCCCGCCGTGCCGGGCGAAGTGCTGCGGCAGGGTCACCGCTCCAGGCAGACGCTCGCGCAGGCGGCTGCCTAGGCCGTAGAGACCGGTCGAGGTCGAGCGCGAGCCGAGCATCAGATTGAAGCGCGAGGGCGCGCACACCGCTTGGTTGCAGTAGGCCAGATCGAAGCGCAGGCCGCGGGCGGCGAGGCGATCCAGATGCGGTGTCTTCGCGTGCGGATCGCCGTAACACCCGAGCGCCGGCTTGAGGTCATCGACCAGGATCAGCAGCACGTTGGGGGCTGCCGTCAGGAGGACCGGCAAGAACCAGAGAGATACAATACCACAGAACTTCACTCTTCACAAGACGAACCGGCGCCCGCCATGTTGCGCCCAAGAGGGCACGCGCGCCTATCGAATTTCCAACGACGCCGGCTGACAGGTCGCCCCGCCGCGCCACGTTGCCTGCCCCCGCATGTCCCCCGCCCCGCTCTGTTTTCTGCTCCTCGCCACGGTGCTGTCCGCCGCCGAGATCCCACTCGCCCATGGCCCGCACCGCGACCTCACGCTCCAGCCCGGACCCGACTCCGTGCTTGAGGGCAGGCTCGGCGAGGGCCACCCGCACTTCTGGACCGCGATCGTGCCGGGCGCTTACGATCCGGCCAGGCAAACCGTGCTGGCGCTCGACTGCTTTGCCCCGTCCGGCTTCGACAGCCTGGTGCTGCGCTACCGCGCCGAGGGCGGCGACATGGCGGTGGCCGAGGTGCGCCAGATGGCGTTCAGCGAGACCTGGCAGCCGGTCGTCTTCGACCTCAGCCAGCTCGAGGTGAAACCCGCGGCCGGCCATCCGGAGATGCGCTTTCATTTCGCCCTCAACGGCAAACCCGGCACCGAGCTGCAGCTGCGCCGCATCCGCCTGCGTGAACCCACCGCCGAAGAGCAGCGTTTGGCCGCCAACCGCGAACGCCTGCAGGCCGAACGCGAAGCCGATGCCGCAGCAATACTCACCGACCTGCGCGCCCCCTTCCCGGCACGGCTGGAAGCGGTCCATGTCGGCGCCGAGGTCATCACCCTCAGCGGCCGCTGTCCCGGCCCGGCACGGCTGATCGGCATTGCGCCGGAAACTCCCTCGCACCGCGCCGACCCGCGCTCCGTCGCCGCTGCAGAAATCACCCCCGACGTCGAGGGTCGTTTTCGTCTCGATCTGCCGCGCCGCAGCGACGCCTCCCCGCGCGACCGCGCGCTCTGGCGCTGGCGACTGGCCGACACCGCGGGTCGCTGGCTTTCCGCCGCCTCCTGGCCAACCGCCTACGGTCCGGCTGTCGGCCGCAAGCTGCCGCGCCTGAGCGCGCCGCATCCCAAAGGCATTGGCGTGCCGCCGCTGAACCGCGCCGACCACGAACTGTTTTCGCTGGGGCTGCGCCATGCGACGGTGAACATCGTCGTCACCGCCCTGCTTCGCGACACCCCGGCGCCGGGCTGGCAGCCCTGGGAGTTCGAGGGCAAAACCTGGTTCCGCAACGAGCGCGCCCTGCAGGGGCACGACACCACCCTGCGTCTGCTCGCGCAGAACGACATCCTTGTCAGCGCCATCCTGCTCGTGCCGAACAGCCGTCACCCGGATGGCAGCCCGCACAGCGCCCTCGTTCATCCCGAGGCCGAGGCGCGCGGCATCTACTCGATCCCCAACCTCGCCGGGGAGCACGGTGCACGCTTCTACCGCGCCGCCCTGCATCTCATGGCCGAACGCTGGTCGCAGCCCGACGGCCCGCGCGTCAGCAACTGGATCCTGCACAACGAGATCGACCAGGCCGCCACCTGGACCAACATGGGTGCCCAACCGCTCGCGCGCTACCTGGAGACCTACCTGCGCTCCGCCCGCCTCACCCATCACACCGCGCGCCTGTTTGATCCGCACGCCCGCGTCTTCATCTCGCTCACCCATCACTGGGCAAAAAAGAGCAGCGGCAGCGGCACCTACATCGTGCGCGACCTGCTCGAACTCTTCGCAGAAATGGCG